>JAGWGS010000036.1 GCA_028867235.1 Nitrososphaerota archaeon
TGATAGTAATGAGTTCTAGGGGAATGAGTCCAGTCAAGGAATTGTTTCTTGGCAGCGTATCAAATGCAGTTGTCCACAAGTCCAAGATACCAGTTCTGATTGTCAAATAGCACTAAATAGACACATTACAATCAAGACAATCATTACTCCCAGTTATCCAAATATTTCAAACAATAATTACAAACTGGATATCCATTATCATCATCGTATTCTGTCTTACATCGTTTACAAATTTTCTTTAACTTTCCTATTTGACTGATTTTCTTATCCATATGTCATCCTGGTCTATTTTTATTTCATATGTGGAGACTGGTGACTCTGCCGGAGGAGATTTTACTTCCCCAGTTCTTACATCAAATCTGGCACCATGCCATGGACACTCAACCTCATACTCACTTAATGTTCCCTCAGCAAGAGGTCCCCCTTCATGCGTACAAACATTATTTATTGCATAGAATTTTCCCCCCGCATTAACAATGCATACGGTTTCATTTTCAAATTCCACAGTCTTCATTTGGCCTAGTGGTACCTCACTAACTTTCAATGTTTTTTTAAAATCCTGAGTCATAAGATCAAGTTGTACGAATAACTAAAAAAGATAATGCGATAAATGCATGAATTTTCATGCATTTAAAACATGTTCGCTAAATATTACCAGAATTACTGTTAACCATGAACAAAGTCTTCAGATGTGCAGACATGGGCTTCAAGTGTGCGTGGGTTGCGACAGCAAAGACTGAAAATGAGCTCATGATATTGATAAAAGATCATGCAGATAAATGTCACAATTTAAAAGAGATAACCAGGGACATTGCAACCAAGGTCAAGTCTGTAATCAAAGATCAATGAATGACTTTATCAGATAAGTGATTACAATGATAAAAATAAAAAGGATTTATGAAAAATATTCTCCAGACGACGGTTTTAGGATTTTAATTGACAGGTTATGGCCACGTGGAGTTTCAAAAGATGTCGCACATGTGGATTTGTGGTTTAAGGAAATAGCACCCACTGATCATTTAAGAAAATGGTTTTCACATGATCCAAAAAAATGGGAGGCCTTCAAGAAAAAATACATTCAAGAATTAAAGGAGAATAAATCAGCATTAGATAAAATCAAGGATCTAAAAAAAGAACACAAAATCATTACATTGATTTTTTCTGCAAAGGACGAACAACATAACAATGCGGTTGTCTTGTCAGAATTTTTACATACATTGTGATAACCTAGAGGGAATAGAAACTGGACAAAAATAATACGCTCTCAAAATCCGAATCTTCACGAATAATCACAATTCAAGTCAAGGCCATAATTGATGAGATAGAATTATTGATATCAAAGAGAAAAAACATTGAAAAAGATTTTGGACAATTACGCAAAAAACTTTTGAAAGGAAAGAAAACCAGTGTGATTGATTCAGCAAATTGGGAAGACTGGAAGATGTTAAGTCTTGAATATGATGAAATAAAACAAATAATCAATGAAATAGACGAGAAATGGTTACTTCTAAAACAGATTCAAACCGGTCGCAGGAAAAAACACAATATTATAGATTGAGACTAGTAGTTTGATAAAATACAAGTTTTCAAAAAATATGCGAGTTCTGTTTGTTGTGATAAACCCGTCTCCTAGTACATATGCTCTGGGAGTACCCTTTTCAAACAACAAGACTTTCTGCTCTATTTAACAGATACCAGGGTTAATCGACGAAAAATTCTCAGATTTGAAAGATGACACAAAACTCAGGCTAATCTACAATACAAAATTTAACCAAGCATACAAATTCGGTCTAGTCAACATCATGATAAACAGACCTATTCCCACTGTATCATCTCTAGTCAGAGGGGAGGAGGATACAGGAAGAAGAATTATTCAACATAGAAAAATCAAGAGTTACGATTACGACAATTTTATAAATTAATAAAACAATTCCAAACCATGAAAGTATTTCTAGATGCTCATAAAGTTCCATTTACCGAAGAGAATCTAAAAGAATTGTGCCAATCACCAAGAGATGAATTTGGAGTAGAGCATATCAATTTATTTTATAACAAAGAAACTGGTCTTTGTTTTTGTCTTTTGAGTGCACCCAACAAGGAAATGGTTGAGGATCACCATAGCAAAGTCGGTATAAAATGCGAATGGATAGTTGAGATAACAATGGCCACGCCACTTAACAGACAAGTAAGTATGCCAATATCATAGGATCAAACACAACAATTGATAATCCATTTAATCTCTAAAAAATAAGATTAGTAATGGATAGTATAACCGACTTTATATTCAAGATTTTCCTTAGAATATTGTGTCGGATGGATTAGATTCAAAAATTGAAGCTGAAAACAAACCAAATTACTCCGCAGAATCATTAATCAAAATAATTTCACGTAGCAATGAGAAGATTGACTTTTGTTATGACAAAACTGGTCCTTTTGCACAGGTAAACAATGAGCTTCTATGGAATATGATTGCACAATTAAAGTACAAGGGAGTGAGATTAAGACTAATAACTGAAATCACTAAGGAAAATACAACATATTGTAAAACAATGATGCGATATTTTGATCTGCGACATGTTGATGGAGTAAAGGGCAATTTTGGAATATGTGATAAGGGAGAGTATGTTGGAAACATACTTACCAATGGGCAACTAGATAGCAAACTGATTCACATCAATGTAGAGTCATTCATTGAATTACAGCAATACTTGTTTGATATTCTTTGGAATCAAGCAATTCCTGCCAAGGAGAGAATTAATGAGATTGAGCTTGGTCTTGATAAAGAATTCCTAGAAACAGTTAACGATCCTCAAGAGACAAAAAAAATTCTTTTAAATTTGCTACATTCTGCAATTTATGAGATACTTGTTTTATATTCCACGGCCAATTCTTTTTACAGAGCAGAAAATGAAGGAATTTTACATGTTTTGAAAGAGGCTGTAAATCGTGGAGTAAATGTGCGACTCTTAGTTCCTAGTGATGAATACATCAAAAAAGAGATAAATGAAAAAAATCTAAAGGAAAAAAGAAAACAAATTCATACTCAATACATACGAAAACCACTTCAGGCCAATATTGTCACAATAATTGTAGATCAAACAGTATCTCTCTCCATAGAGATTAAGAATGACACTAGGAATGATCTAAATCAATCTAGCTCTGCAGTATTTTCAAATGTTGATTCTACCGTTTCATCA
This sequence comes from Nitrososphaerota archaeon, assembly GCA_028867235.1. Classification (GTDB taxonomy): domain Archaea; phylum Thermoproteota; class Nitrososphaeria; order Nitrososphaerales; family Nitrosopumilaceae; genus Nitrosotalea. The sequence continues at coordinate 3,198 of JAGWGS010000036.1, forward strand.
TGCGCTTCAATGTTTGAAAGACTTTGGATACAATCAGAACTTGACAAGCAAAATGAAGTAAAACATGCGTATTTTCAGGCATTTAGTGGACTTAAGTGGAATGATGAGGTGTATCAAAAACAATGGAAGAATTCAAGTACGAAAGTAGATATCAATTAGTTTACAATCTTTATATTTTACAACAATAACTGTATGTAATGCTAAAAATAACATGGGATGATAAAATCTGTACACATTCTGCAAATTGTGTGAAAAGTTTGCCTTCTGTATTTCAAGTTAAAGATGGCAAATTTGTCATAGTTCCAACAGGTGCACCTGAAGAACAAATTCGTAAAACAGTTAATGCATGCCCCTCTGGTGCGTTAAAAATAAAAGAATAATTTACCATGAAATTAAATATTTCACAAATCTATTTGGATATACCATTCACGGATATAGATAATGTCTGAAGAAAAACCAAGTATCAAATGCATGATGTGCGGTAAAATAATATCACCACAAAAAATAATTTTCGAGACCATAGATGATAGCAAGTATACATTTGATTCTCAAGAATGTATTATTTTTTTTAAGAGATTCAAAAGCTTGTATGGAAGTAGTTTGAATGTATAACAACAAGAATTTTTTCAACAGGACAAGTTTTACAAAGAAAGCTATTTCAGAAATTCTTAATTACAATACAAGGAGATATTTACTAGCATGACAAAATGCATAGCTTTTCATTCATACAAAGGAGGCACGGGAAAAACAACACTTGCATGCAACTTGGCAGTATCGCTTGCGAAAAAGGGAAAGCGTGTATTTTTATTGGATCTTGATGTTTCAGCCCCGAGCATACAGGCTTATTTTAACAAAGAGCCAAAAAAATGGATAAATGATTTTCTACTTGATACTGCAGATGTAGGAGATCTAGCCATAGAAATGACTCATTTGATTGATAATGATCATGCAAGTAAATCTGAAGAAAACGTAGGAAAACTTTGGGTAGGATTTTCCAACCCAAAGAAAGAAGAAATCTACAAGATTGAGGGTGGAAAAGAAGAGATTTCAAAAATGCAATTACTTAGAAAGTTCATACTTTTGCGAGAGAAACTAATCTCAGACTACGAAGTAGACTACATTCTAATGGATACAAGCCCAGGAATAAGATACTGGTCAATTAACGCTCTTGCAATAGCAGATATTCTGTTTCTCACATTAAAGATGGGTGATTTAGACATAGATGGAACAAAAAAAATGGCTGATGACATATATGGTTCGTTGGCCAAATTTGGAGCAAAACCATATTTAGTATTAAACAGAGTGGCTGGCTTTTGTATGCCTAATAACACACTCAACATGTCCAAGGAAGAATCAGATTCAATTACCCATCTTTTAATGCAACAAGAATCAGATTCCAACAATAGAATTTCCAAACTTGTCGGAATGGATGTTATAACTGCCATTCCATGCTATTGCGATATTCAATTTAGCAGAAAGGAATTCTTGACCATTCTAAATCATCCCAATCATCCATTTTCTGAAAAAATAAACCGCCTCGCTGAAGAAAACACAATTAAAGTTTAACATGCTTGTTGTCAAGGAGATAACTCTATGTTAAGTTCCATCTGTGCCCTATGTGGAAAAATTACAGATTCCCCAATCATAGACAAAGATCTTATTTTTGACAGTGAAAAGTGTAAAGAAACCTATAGAAAACTTGCCAGCATATATGGACACAATATTTCAGATTTGGGTTTACCAGATGTACTTAATGCCAATTTTTTCTTTGTAGATATTGTGGGATTATCAGATCCATCTCTTTCTGTAAAAAAACAAATGTCAAAAATAGAAATTTTAAATCAGTTGATAGGATCTTGTGAGACGTTTACTGCTTCAAAGAACAAACGAATTATTTTACCAACTGGTGATGGAATGGTGATTGGTTTTTTGTTAAATTCAGAACTACCACTCCAACTAAGTATTCAATTACATAAAAAACTTCAAGAATATAACCAGAATAAACACGATGAAGAAAAAATCTTGATCAGAATTGGCCTCAACTCTGGTCCAGTCTTCATACTTAACGACATGAATAATAACAAAAATCTATGGGGACCAGGACTAGTACTTGCACGTAGAGTTATGGATCTTGGTGATGCTTCACACATACTTGTTGTGGATAGGATGGCTGAAGAATTAATCTCACTTAACGATGAGTACAAAAACATAATCAAATTAGTTTCAGAATACAAGATAAAACATGGACAAATAATTAAGATATATTCAGTTCATTCAACAGACTTTGGAAATTCAAACATTCCTGAAAAAATTCAACTATACCTGAAGAAAGGATAAAGCCAATAATTTGTCATAGCATAAAATCAGAAGAGAAAAAGATAAGAGAAAAATTTGAAAAGGTCTAATTCATTACTAGAATTTATTATTAATAAATCCATTAGAAAATAATAACAATTATTAAAAATATGTTAAAATTTAGCACTAAATTAATAATAGAGGTAGTTTACACGGATACATGTCTAGAGAAATTCGGTGTGTAGACTGTAAATGTTCGCCAGATCTTTGTAATGATCAATACTTTACAGACTGTAATAATTGCACCAAGGAAACTTGTTGTTGTGTGTCCTTGCATCAAAATAGAAAATCACAGAGGTTTTTTTCCAAAATAAAAACCATGTATCCAGCTGCATTAGGAATTGAAATTCTCTGCATCATGTCTGCTCAGATAGGACAAAGTGTTTCTTTTCTTTTGTTTGGATATCACGACCTGTTTGGAATTACAACTTCTTATGTGCTAGGCTATGGACTCGCAAGCTTTACTACATTTTGTACAATCATAGGAAGATATGATACGAGTAATGAGTTGGATGGGTGTTGTTCTGCACTTGAACATGATGGAAGACATGGATTTGTTGCAAATCTAAAAACAACTTTTAAAAATTTTAGAGAAGGCATTAGAAAAATACCATACTTGCACAGTCAAAAGGATCTAAGGCACGTAATCAAGACATCTCTTTATGTCATGATTACAGCTGAGAGCGCGTGTATACTTACTGCTGAAACAGTGAATCTTGTATTTTTCAGACAGGCATTATGGTTATCAATTCCAATTTCTTTGTTCATTGCTGCATTTGCTATAGTTGTAATAGAAGCATACAAACAGACAAGAAACACAATAGAATAATATTGTATTTTGCTACAAGAATCAGATTGAAGAGGGATAGTGTACAATATTTATTGGGAAATACAGTACTACACTTATCCGTTTACCTCCAGTAAAGAAACTCTGTAAATCTCAATGCAACGAAAAGCATAGGAACAATAATTATACCATTGTCCAAGTTGGTAGTAATCCAGTTGAAAAAGTGGCAGCAGAAAATCCCAGAATAGTTACAATCATAATCTTTTTTCGTCCTATCTTATCGCCAAAGTTTCCAAAGAATGCACCTCCAACAGGACGCATTATCAGTGTTACAACATATGCTGCAAAAGTAGCAAGTAGAGAAAACATAGTATTTCCAGATGGAAAAAACAAATTGCTTATCAATGGAATTACAAGCAGCATCAAGACAAGGTCATATCCATCAAGAGACCAGCCCAGAAAAGAGCCAAGAAATATGGACCTCTGGGACTTGGAGAGATTAGACATTGCATCTCAGATTCTTAAATTAGATATGAATTTGTCGAGAGTAAATTCCTGATACCTACATTATACCAAGAGAGTAATTATTTGGAAATTGTATCGTAGTATACTAAAGGCGAATACCTTTTATTCTGAGGCTTTACAAATACACAAAGTGTCTAAGAAGATTCTAGTTTTTGCAGTATTGTTCTCTCTTGTAATTTCCATGGCTTTAACCCAAGAGGCAAACGCCCTTACAAGAGGATCAGGTCAGTACAGCCGCACCACTGCAAGCCTTGACCCAAGTAGAGTATGTGGAGTACACATATGCCAACCAGGAGAAAATACAAAGTGGTCATCTGCAGTATCTGTATCACAACGCCAGGGCCCAGGAAAAGCTACAGGTGGACAATATGGTAACATCATCATGAATCAAGTTGTTGTAAACACTTGGACAAAGAATGCATCAGAGGGACAAAACATGGCTCCAAATTCATCAACCCCAGAAAAAAATCAGATGCCAGTAAAAATGATGCCGCCAGTACAGCAAAATAACACAAAGACTACCATTGGCTCAAATTCTACAATTGCAGCAAATAACATGAATTCAGCCATGTCACAAAACAATACAAGCACTAGCTCTACAGCGAAGCAAAATAGTACAAATACAAATTCAACTACATCTCAATAGAGACCAGTTTGATACACCTTTGATTACTTGTAGACAAAACCTTCAAAGTTAATGTTAAATTGGCAGGTCTGGCCAAGCCTTTTGATGACAGAGTTTGAAGAATTTGCATATGCACTTTTGGATCAGCTCTCAGTTGAGATAAACGAGGAAAAAGAGATAATCACTTCAAAGGAAAAAGCAGATCAGGCATTTGCCTCAAAGATAAAGTTTGAAGAGATAGAGTCAATCTGCAATAGAGTCTATTCAGACATGTCAAAGAAAATAACAGAATTTACGGGAATCCCAGTAACAAATACCAAGATAGAGTTCCCCGAACTTGTGGGGTTCAAGCAACTCAAAGGACGCAAGGTATACCCAACAAAAGAATCAGCATCATTTGTAGATGAATTATTTACTGCAATAGCACATGAAGATGTACAAAAAATTGCATCACTTGCAGAGAGTCAGACCTTTAGATATCTAGTGTACTCTACATATGCAAAGGGGTACATATCTCAGATATCAACTACATATGGGGACTATTACGAGTCTGCAATATACCTAAACAAATTCATCCTGTCAAGCTATCCTCAGATAATATTATACAAACAAGGTGAACCCTATGAGCCAAGATTTGAGCAGGTAAATTCAGGATACATGGGAGCACTAAAGATGACTATACTTGAGGAGCAGATTCACTCCATACAAAATAACTTGTACGATATGAACAAAAATGCGGTAACTGAAGTAAATGCAATAAACGAGGAGCTTGCCAAGATAATTCTCAGTCTTGACGATAATGCTACAAAGAACCTGTACAATTATTTGCAATTACCAGAAGTTCCAGATGAATATCCAGTTGCCAAGAGGGCAAATTTGTTTTTTATATTAAATCCTGACAATTTTATAGTTCAAGTTCTGGGCCCTGACGTGATGACATTTACCAAGGTAACAGTAGACCCAAAGATACTTGAGATGATTCCCCAACTTCTTGACATTTACCAAAGATGGCTCAAACCAATACAGGCACACCATGCTGCATTTACAACAATGGAGGGAATGGCAGAATTTGCAGTAAAGAACATCCTAAAAGATGACAAGGATTTTGGAAATTATCTTGTTACATTTGCAAACAGTGACATATCATCATATCAGGTAAGAAAGAGCATGGGAACTGACTTTACAGAACATGTATTTACAAAGATTGGCAAGGGCACATACAAGACATTGATTGCAAATCCTCCAACAACGCGAGAGCTAAAAAGTCCAGAGAGTTACCTGAATAGAAAATGAATAACTTTGATCCATTTGCAGCAGAGTGGATCTCTTATGCAAAAAACCCGCAATACACGTTGATTGAAAAATGTCTCAAGCTAGCTCAGACACTAGAATTTTCCGATATTGACATTACAGTATACCTCCAAAAACTAGAATCACTCAAGCAAGGCTTGAGAGACCACATCTCTGATGTCAAAAATCCAATCTATCTTGTATCGATGCTAAATGAATACATGTTTGATGTTTTAGAGTTTCATGGAGACAGTGATGATTACTATAACCCACACAACAATTTCCTAAACATAGTCATTGACAAGCACAGCGGAATACCAATTACATTGTCAATAATTTACATCGAGCTTGCAAAGGCAATAGGGCTTGAACTTCATCCTGTTGGATTTCCTGGTCATTTTCTTGTAAAATATTCAGAAGAGCTTATCTTGGATCCATTTAATCGTGGCAGTCTTTTAGACATTGAAGATCTTCAGGACATACTTGATTCAACATATGGTGAAGGAGTGGAATTTGAGCCAGAATTTCTAAATGACATAGAACCGGAAAAAATTCTGATAAGAATTTTAAGAAACCTAAAGGGGTCATATACAGAATCATTCAGTTATGACAAGGCAATGCGCTGCATAAACATGATACTTGGACTAGAGCCAGACCTTCCAGAGGACATCAGAGATAAGGGAATAGTACAAGCAAGAATGATGCAGGACGATCTTGCACTGATATCTCTTAACAAATACCTTGAGCTTGCACCAGAAGCTGATGATGTTGATGACATTTTAGAAATGATAAAGGGAATTAAAGAAAAATCTAGTCGATGATTGATTGGATGTCCTTTCCTTTCTTGATTAGTTTATGCTCGTATCGAACAATCTTGTTTCGCATTGTTCCTTTGAGGACATCCATCTCATTTCTCAGGCTGGCAACTTCATCTTCAAGTCTAGCTACCCGTTCATAAATTGATTCATCTTCGCCCGCCATATGTCTAATCTTCACTAGATGTGATCTTAAAAATTTATGGTTTATTTTGTTGAGGGTTTTGTCAGTATTTTCTATAGTGTGAATTCTCCGTTGCAGGATTGACATTTGCCTTTCTCGCTTCCAATCAACCCTATAATCAAAATTTTTCC
>JAGWGS010000037.1 GCA_028867235.1 Nitrososphaerota archaeon
ACAAGTTTTTGCAAGATACAGATACTAACAAGCTTGCACTTATTGCCCCAAAAGCTACTGTAAATATAATTCAAGACTACAAGCTAGTTGAAAAAAGACGTGTTGCTCTGCCGAATCAGATTGAGAGAATTTTTCGATGTTCAAATCCAGATTGCATAACAAATAGTGGTGAAGATATACAACCAATTATGGATGTGATTGATAAAACAGGACTTGTATTAAGATGCAGGTATTGTACAAGAATTTTAGATGTTAACGAACTAAAATATTATTAGATTCTATTTCTTTTCTGCCTGTAGCTCATATTGGTCATAAGTATACTTTCTTGTAGTACCAAATGGCCTGAAGGCTCTGCCATTTCCATGGTAGAATTTAGAGAAGAATTCCACATAGATCAATCTGGCTCCCTGGATACCAGGTTCAAAGACACCAATTATGATATTGAAAATATGACCTATGAAGAGTATCATTGTTCCAAGAACAATGAAAGGAATTCCGTGATGTAATGTTTTGAAAAAGATAAAGTCAATCACATCAGCTAAAATAACTGATGCCAAAAGAATTCCAATAAGTCTGGTATATGATAATATATGGCTAACAATGGACGGCAACTCCATGATTGCCCTTGGGCCTTCTCCTACAAACATCAAGCCAATTCCACCAATCATCAAGCCTATGTAAGCAGCACCTGTTGTGCTATGAACCGGGTTGACGTGTTGATGATGCATTAGTGCAAGTCCAAAGAGTACTACACCCCAACCAAAGAGCAACCAACCCATTTTGCCAATAGCATGTTTTTTGAGACCCTCACGCATACTATTCAAGATACCAAGGATTAGACCAAATGTTACCATTCCAAGGCCAATGTATCCAGCAATTAACAATAGTTTTCTTAGACTAGTAATTGGACTGAATATTGTTCCATCTGCAGGTAGATGTAAACCTAGAGTAGTATTGAGAAAACCAAATAGATAACCGTTAAGATGGAATCCAAAATAGAGGTTAAACACAAATCCCAATCCTATTGCAATGATAGCACCAGGTGTCATTGATTTTGCAAGTTTTACCATCTGTCGTCTCTTTAGTATATTCAATGCAAATTTACTCAGCATACTAGGCATGATGTTAATGTCTCTCTTTCCACCCTCAATTCTTCGAATAACCCATCGACATACTAGAAGTATGAATAGTCCATATCCTGCATCTCCAACCATCATACCATAGAATATGGGGAAAAATATACCGAAGATTAGTGTGGGATCAAATTCTTTTCCTTGTGGTAAGGAGTAGAACCTGATAAAGGCTTCAAACAATTTGAATCTCTTTGGGTTGTCAAACTGGGTAGGAGGGTTCTCATGAGTTTCAAGCTCAAATAACATGGTGCCCTTGGTATTTTTTTCAAATATGCCACGTAGTTGACCTATCTTTGATTTTGGAATCCATCCTTCAAGTGCAAAGGAATCAGAAGTAACTCCCAGATTATCAATTACTTCAAGTTTCTTATTTTCAATCTCAAGTTGTTCTTCTATGCATACAATGTTTACGTAATGAGTTTTTGAAATATCACCTAATTGTCGGTCAATTTCTTGTAACTTGTGAGATATATCAGTCTGTTTCGATTTGAGATTTTGCAGTAATTGATCTGCCTTACCTTCTAGTTTTGGAACAGCCTCTAGTTTTACATCATATTCTTGAACCACAGTTGCAAGTGCATGTGGTGGGAAGTTCGGAAATGTAACAAGAACTAGATTTGTTGATTCTTTTCCTTCCTTAGGATAAATAAAAACATCTTGACTGTTTACATCAAGTGCTTTTTTGAAGGCAGGATAGTTCTTAGAGTCTACCTTACCAAAATAAGAGTGTGCCATTTTTAATTGTAGAACATTAAAGTCTTCTGGGAAGAAAGAAAAGTCTTCAACCAATTTTATGTTGTTTTCAGTCTCTTTTAGCTGTGTCAAAAGATGTTCTTTTTCTTTTTCTAAGACACTAATCTTATCATCTACATTAATGGTCTTGGCAGCACTCATTATTTGATCTATAGAAGTAAATCTTTGACATTGTGTAACTTCAGTTGGTGGAAGAACAGTTTTCAAGGCTTTCATTCTAAGAAGCTGATCAGATACTTGCCTGAACATTTCACCGTCTCGTTCATTTCGTACAAGAGATGCAATGTCTTTTGATAATGGTTCTAATTGTACTACATTGAGATCATGTAGAATTGATACTACTGTTTGTCTCTCATTTCTCAGCCCAAGCACTGCAATTTTTCCCATTGGTACTGGTTTGAGAACCAAAGATCTATACCTCTTTAAGTAAGATATCGATTATTTCTTTGACTGTTTGTGAGTCAATTCTTGAAGAGATTGTCTTTGCCTTGTTATTTGCCTCTTCTATGATTTTTGTAGTTTCAGCATTTGCTTTCTTTCTTGCTTGATCTACAGAAGACTCGACTAGTTTTTCTCCATCGGCTTTTGCTGCAGCAATAGATTGTTTAGCATGAGATTCAAAGTTTCTAAGTTCTTCTGCTACTTTTTTCTTTTGCTCGTCTATCTCTTTTTGTGATCTCTCTTCAGCTTCTTTTATTTGCTTGAGTGAATGAACGTATTTTTCTGCAGACATCTTAAACTCCGAAAAAGTGTTTGCCTGCATATAGTGCCAAGGCTACAGTGGCAAGAATGTTTCCAAGTTTGAATGCACGAATTATCATAAAGAATCTCTTTTGTTCTTGATTGACAAAGTTAGGCAACTAGTTCTCTCTCCTTTTGTTTTAGGGATTCCTGTTCTCTTTCTCCCATCTTTCGTTTTACAGTTTTGAGCATCATGAAAGTATCTCGCTCCATTTCATCGAGTCTGAATATAATAAATTTAATTGCTGCTTGTAATCTTGGAATGAATACATTTTCAATTGCATTGGACTTTCTTTTTGTTTTTTCAATTTCAAGTAATAATTTACGAAGTGTTGTTTCTTTTTCTGCAACATCAAGTACCATTTTGTGTACATTATGAAATGCTTTGATCGCTTCGTTGATTGATGGTGGTAGTTCTAAGAGGTGTTCTGTCAACGCTTGATCATTTTTACCGCCTTCTATCTTTGGAATTCGTACACCCATGACATTTTTTGGTGTTATCTGCAATTTGTTTAGCTGTGGAATCTTCATTGCCTCGTTTTCTAGTCTCATTGCACCTGCAAGCATTTCTGCCATTCGAATTGCTTGGTATCCCTTTACAAGTTCTGCTTGAAGACCACTTCTAAGAGATGCGACAGTCTTGCTTGCATTGAAAAATTCTAGAATTAATGCTTGTCTTTTTAATTTTAGTAATTTTAGACCTTTTTTTGCAACAATGATTCTTCGTTTAGTGCGGATATATTCAAGACGAGTTGGTCTGATATTAATTACTGATGGCAATCTTATGCACCTGTACCAGATCTCTTTCTGTATTTCTCGATAAATTCTGGCTTGATACGATTAAGTTCAGAGTCTGATAATTCACTTAATAATTCCCAACCAATGTTCAAGGTCTGTTCTATAGAACGGTTCTCATCCATTCCTTGGTTGACAAACTTTCTTTCAAAGTCATTTGCTACTTTCATGAATTTTCTGTCAAGGTCACTGAGTGCTTCTTCACCTACTATTGCAGCAAGTGATCTTGCATCCTTACCTTGTGCATAAGATGAATATAGTTGGTCTGCAAGGCTTCTGTGATCCTCTCTTGTACTGCCTTTACCAATACCTTGATTCATCAAACGTGAGAGACTTGTGAGTACATCTACTGGCGGGTGTATGTCTGCTCTGTGTAGATCTCTACTCATGACAATCTGTCCCTCTGTGATATAACCAGTAAGGTCTGGAATTGGATGAGTAATGTCGTCTGCAGGCATGGTTAGAATTGGGATCTGTGTTACAGAACCATTTCGTCCTTTTATTTTTCCTGCTCTTTCATACAATGATGACAAGTCAGTATACATGTAACCAGGATAGCCTCTTCTTCCTGGCACTTCTTCTCTTGCAGCAGAGATTTCTCTTAATGCTTCACAGTAGTTAGTCATATCAGTCATAATTACAAGCACATGCATGTCCCGTTCATATGCAAGATATTCTGCAGTTGTTAATGCAAGTCTTGGAGTAAGTAAACGTTCCATTGAAGGATCAGATGAAAGATTAAGAAACAAAGCGGTTCTTCCCAAAGCGCCACTTTCTTCAAATTGTTTTACAAAGAAGTTTGCTTCTTCACTTGTAATTCCCATTGCTGCAAATACTACTGAAAAGTTTTCTGAGCCTCCAAGCACTTTTGCTTGTCTAGCAATTTGTGCTGCAAGCAAGTTATGTGGAAGACCTGCACCTGAGAATATTGGAAGTTTCTGACCTCTGACTAGAGTATTCATTCCATCAATGTTTGACATTCCAGTTTGAATAAATTCAGATGGCTCTTCTCTTGAATATGGATTAATACCAGAACCTACCAAGTCAACCTTTGTTTTTGATACAATTTTTGGACCATTATCTCTTGGATTACCAAGACCATCAAAGACACGTCCTAACATCTCATCAGATACTGCAAGTTGTGCAGTTTCGCCTAGGAATTTTGTAGATGTACTGCCAATGTTAAGACCCAATGTTGCTCCAAAGACCTGGACAACTGCAAGACCTTGTCTTGTATCAAGGACTTGGCCCTGTCTTCTGTCGCCATTTTGTAGCTTGATCTCAACCATTTCACCATATGCAGCATTTTCTACTCCCTCTACAAACATTAGAGGACCTGCAATCTTTGAAAGTGTCTTATATGATATTCCTGACATTATCTTGATGCCTCCGTCATTAGAGCTGTAAATTCTTGCTGCATTTTGCTCTTTGTATCCTTTACCAATTGCTCTACTTGGTCTTCTTTTGTCCATTTAATTTTTGATATCATCTTTCTTGATTCCAATTGTCCTATCTTGACAGATGTGATTCCTTTCTTAATTGCATCTGCCTCCATCTTACCAAATTCAAGTATTGTTGAAAGCATCAAGAATTGTTTTCTGATGGAAGTATATGTATCAACATCATCATATGCACTCTGTTGTAGGTAATCTTCCCTGATTGATCTTGCAGTATCCAGTACACCTTTTTCTGGTTCTGGAAGTGCATCATATCCTACAAGCTGAACAATTTCTTGTAACTCGGATTCTTTCTGCAAAATTTCAAGTGCTTCCTTTCTTGCTGCAATCCAGGATGTTGCTACATTGTTCTTGTACCAATCTCCCATACCATCAGCATATAATGAATAACTTGTAAGCCAGTTAATTGATGGGAAGTGTCTTCTTGATGCCAAGCTTGCATCAAGTGCCCAGAAGACTCTGGTAACTCTTAGTGTGTTTTGTGACACTGGTTCTGAAAAGTCACCTCCAGGTGGTGATACAGCACCTACTAGTGTAAGAGAACCTACACGTTCTTCAGGAGATATAACAACTGCTTTGCCTCCTCTTTCATAGAATTCTGCTAGTCTTCTTCCAAGATAAGCTGGATAACCTTCTTCACCTGGCATCTCTTCAAGTCTGCCAGAAATTTCTCTTAATGCCTCTGCCCATCTTGATGTACTGTCTGCCATTAATGCAACACCATATCCCATATCACGATAGTATTCACCCATTGTGATACCAGTGTAGATGCTTGCTTCACGAGCAGCTACTGGCATGTTAGATGTATTAGCAACAAGAATTGTACGTTCCATCAATGGTCTCTTTGATTTTGGATCCTCTAGTTTTGGGAATGTTGTAAGGACTTCGGTCATTTCATTTCCTCGTTCTCCACAACCCACATAGACAATCACATTGCTGTCTGCCCACTTGGCAAGTTGCTGCTGAGTTACTGTTTTTCCACTTCCAAATGGACCTGGAATTGCAGCTGTGCCTCCCTTTGCAACTGGGAAGAATGTGTCCAGTACTCGTTGTCCGGTAAGTAATGGTTCTTCTGGTGCCAATTTGCGAAGAACTGGTCTTGGAGTTCTAACAGTCCACCAGCTTGACAATCCAATGTCTGCTTTGGTTCCATTTTGTACTGAAGCTACAATATCATTAACTGTGTACTTACCTTCTGAGATATCAGTAAGAGTACCCTTGACGTTATGAGGAATCATTATCTTGTGCATAATAAGTGGAGTTTCTTGGACTTCACCAATTATTTCTCCAGGAGAAACTTGATCTCCTTTTTTCTTTAATGGAACAAACTCCCATTTTTTGGTTTGATCAAGTGCGGGAATTACTTTTCCTCTACTGATAAAGTCACCACTTTGTTCACGTAGAACATCCAGTGGTCTTTGAATACCATCATAAATTGATGTCAACAAACCAGGACCAAGCTGCATTGAGAGAGGTCGTTTTGTATTGATAACCTTCTCACCTGGTCTGAGACCTGTTGTATCTTCATAAACTTGAACTGTTGCCTTGTTGCCTTCAAGACGAATTATTTCTCCTACTAGTCCCATATCACCAATACGGACTACATCGAACATTTGAGCGCCCTCTAGGCCACTTGCGATCACTACAGGACCTGAAACTCTTGAAATTATTCCATCAACCATTTATCATCATCAACTCGAGGGGATACTTATTCCTAACACTCTCTTTGCTAGAACGGATATAGACTCTTCTTGAATATTTCCTTCTAAAGCAGGCATAAATATGACTAGGGGTTCGATGGAAGCCTCGATCTTCTTTCGAAAGATCGCAGGAAGGCTAGCTCTTACTGCATCACTTATTATAATTAGACTATAGCTACCTGATGAAAATAGATCTTGTATTGTTTTGCTTGCCTCTTCTCCACTTGTAATGAAGGTATCTTCTATTCCTAATAGATTATACCCTATGGCTAGCTCACGCTCTCCTACTACTGCTATTTTCCCAGTGGTGGTTGATTTTTGTTGTGACATATCTATTCTATTAACAATAACGAGTTAATGTAGTCTGCAGAGAGGTTATAGCGTTTGCCATAAGCAATTCTTTTGATGTTTTCACGCTCATGTTCGGTGTTAATGATAAAGTAGAAGATAGTACCAATAGAGAGCGCAATATTTTTCAATTTTTTCACATATTCGGAATTTATGAATTTATCCAAAGCTACCTCAAAGTCAATGAGACTGTTTGATTTTTTGTATTGTGCTAGTGCATTAACTAACATGAATCGATTTTCTATTCTACCTACAATTTCTGATACATCTTTTGCATTATAGACATCAAGTAGTTCATTTTTGGTCACCTTACCACCTTCGATTATGTGCTTGGCTACTAGATCTTTATCAAGATTAGATTCCTTTGCTTTGAGAATACTTAACACATTTTTCTTGTCAATCTCTGCTCGTATGTAATCTCTAATGAGTCCCTCATCTCCTTGGAAGAATTTGAGTGACTCAAACAAATTGTGATAATAGAATGTTTGAAGTGCAGACATCATTGGTCCCAGATCTCCTGTCTTTTGGTATGTCTCAAGGTGTTGCATGAGAATTGGTCCATAATTGTATTTTACCAGTTGATTTACTACACCATCAACTCCAGTTTGTGACAGGATTATCTTCATTTCATCGTGAGGGATATTTCCTGCAGATATTCCTGCCGGAACATTTCTACTTGAGACAAGAAATGATTCTGTCTCTGAAATTGGTCTGCCCATACTCTTCGCAGAAAGAATTAGCTCAATATTGTAAATATCCCATTTTGAAAGGTACGCTCTGACAGCGGATTTACCATTAAACGGTGTTGCCTCTAGTGCTATTTTATTGATATATACAAGATGTCTGTTTAATGCTACTTCAAGTAGTTCTGATTCTTTAAAAAGAGATGCAGCTTTTTCAATTTCTGGCTGATACCATGTAGATCCAAGTGTTTTTACCATCTCAGTTTCATCTTTTGCTTTCATCAAGTTTTGCATTTGTTCTTTTGATAAAAGATTAAGCGAGATTGCCTGAAGTCTTCCAAATGATGATGCATATTGTGATGTTGGCATTACATTTTCTCCGAGAGGAAGCTCTTCACTTGGTCTTCATTAGTTCTAAGTAGTTCTTCAAAGGTAAGGTCCAATTCTCTTGTTCCTTCTTTGTTTTCTGCAACAATTCCACCTAGAGTCTTAATTGACTTGTCTGTGGATACACCAAGTTCTTTGAGAATTGATTTGTCTTCTTCTCGGCAATGAACTATAATATTTTGACCAAGTTTCTTTTTTGCATTGTTAACCATAGTTTCAAGAGATTTCTTGTATTGTGGACTTTTTGTGTAAGTTTCAATCTCTTTGTAAATTACTGCAAAAGCAGACTGCATGTTAGCATTTACTGCGTCAAATATTATCTTCTTTGCCTGTAGTTTTGAGGCTTCGATTATTCTTGCCTGTTCTCTTTCTGACTTGATTTTAGCTTCAGTTGAGAAACGTTCTTGAATCTCCTTTAATGTGTGACTCATCTCGACCTCAAGTCTAGACTTGTTCTCTTGAAGATCTTTTTCAAGAGTTGTAATCTCCTTTCGCTTTCTAGACTCTATTTCTTGAATGAACGTTTCAATGCTCATTACCGAAAACCACTATAGTATGCCCAGTAGCAATATGATTCCTAACACGAATCCAATGATCCACAGAGTTTCTGGAATCACAAAGAAGAATAGTACTTGACCAAACTTCTCTGGCTTCTCTGCAATAATACCCATACCAGCTGCACCAATACCCTGCTGTGCATTACCAGTACCAATAAGACCACCCGCAATTGCAATTGCTGCTGCAATAGCCAAAAGTGGTTTTGTTAATCCGCTGCTAGTAGCAGAACTTTCTGCTGCAAAAGCAGGAGTTGTTGACACAAATGTAGATAGTGCAATTGTCAATCCCGCAGCGATAACTAAAAGCGATAATTTTGAACGCTTGTTAAGCACCATCATCAAAGGCTCATCTAAAGAGGCTATATTAATCTAATTCTTGCAAATGTGCTTTCAATTTTTAGAAATAACAACATGCGATCATCGCACACATTGTTGTATTGTAAAAGATTTCTAGTTTTTTTCCAGAGTAACTGGTAATTCTAGTTTATTTCCCCATTCTCCCCACGAACCGATGTAGACCTTTACATTTTTGAAACCTAACATTTTCAGTGCTACAAAAGAATTTGCTGCGCGATATCCTCCCTGACAATATGTGATAATTTCATCATCTTTTGAGAAATTATACATTTTACCAAGATCATTGTTTGATTTCATAGTACCGTCATCATTCACATTTAATGTCCAGTCAATATTTACAGCAGTCGGAATGTGACCTCTCCTTGCCGCTCGTATTGTGATTCCATCATATTCATCTTTACTTCTTGCATCAAGTAGTTTTGCTGTGCCAATTTTTTTTCTTACATATTCATATCCTGCTATTATTTCCTTGTTTATCTTGCCTGAAAATTTAGTGGGCTTGAATCCATTGGTGGCTGTTTCTATTGCAAGCCCAAGACTCTTCCACTTTTTGAATCCTCCATCTAACATGGATACATTTTTGTGAGAAAAGTACATCAATGTCCAAACTCCTCTTGCTGCACTCATACCAGATACATCATCATAGAAAACAACTGTTTTGTCGTTTGTTACACCAAGAAAAGACAAGAGATTTTGTGTTTGCTTTTCAAAGGCTTCTATTCCATCCTCTGAAGTATCAGACCAGTGATAATAAAAAAAATCAAGATTAACTGCACCTGGAATGTGTCCTTGCAGATAATCTTTGTATGACCTACAATCAACAAGAATAAGATTTGGTTGGTGGATTTTTTCCATTAGTTCAGTACATGAGAT
>JAGWGS010000038.1 GCA_028867235.1 Nitrososphaerota archaeon
ATATCAAAAAATGAAAATTAGAGATTGTTTTTTATCTTCATATGTTGTATTGCATGATGAAATACCATCTTAGATTGATCTGTATTACAGTGTGTACTATCTGATTTTAATACCATATGCAACTAGAGAACTTGTGCAAGTCATACCGCAATCACAAATCTTCGAAACAAAAGAAGAATTAATCCTACATACGTTGCTTGATAGGCACTCTCGCACAATATTGAGTGTAACAAAAGATGAAGCACTAACAGCACTTAAGATAAGTGAGAACTGTAATATCCCACTAAGTACAGTATATCGACGACTACAACTGTTGCGTAAGCTACATTTTCTTCACGTATCATGTGCTATAAGACAAGATGGGAAAAAATTGCTCTCATTTCAAAACAAAATATCA
Source organism: Nitrososphaerota archaeon (assembly GCA_028867235.1). Classification (GTDB taxonomy): domain Archaea; phylum Thermoproteota; class Nitrososphaeria; order Nitrososphaerales; family Nitrosopumilaceae; genus Nitrosotalea. The sequence continues at coordinate 398 of JAGWGS010000038.1, forward strand.
GGCATTGACATATCTTGGGATCAAGGCCAACTTCAGATTAATACACGACTAACACAATAGAAATTTCCTAAAAAATTAAAGCCCAATACTGTTTATTGCATTTCCAGAGTTTGCATCAATTATGAGAATTATTTTTTTGCCCTTGTGATCATACTGTGCAAACCAAATTGGTACATGCAATAGTTCTCCTGATGATACTTCCAAGTCTGTCTGCATCTGTCGTATCATGTGATACTTGGAATGAATCATTTGGGATTGAATCTGGTCTACAATATTTTTTGCCAAACTCTTTGCAGCGTCATCATTGATATCACCATTTAAAATCTTGACACCTTTTGGCACCTTTTTTGGATCAAAGTCAATCTTGGCGTCAAGTGAAAATTCGTATCCATGAGGCTGAAAAGCAGTAAGGGACTTTACAGCAACAACAGGGCAATCATAGGATTCATCAACTGTATATGCTTTTGTTGCATTTGCACCGCCCATCATTCCTCCTCCGCCCATCATGGTTCCAAATAACATGCCGTCCATCATTCCTCCTCCAAATCCACCGCCTCCTCTTCTAGAACCGCCACTCATTGCACCACCCATCAATCCTGCCATTGCGGCAGTTGCAGCAATTCCTCCAACTTCAGCTGCAATGTCTGTTGCAACGAGATTTGTTCTTGCACTAACAGGAATTATCCAATATGGGACCATGGTAAGATCAAGCTCCTCAAGCTTGGAGTTTTCTTGCAAGTGCCTGTGCAAGAGTCCCTTGTCAATCATGTGATGCAAAGTTTCAGTAATTTGATCTCTGTCTGCTATCTTCAGCGGTAACATGGAATGTTTGGCAACATTCTGCCATCCCTTGTTCTCGAGACTTACACTGCTTCCACAATATTCGCATGTTACAACCATCTCGCCAAACTTGGGAGCAATTGGTGCACCGCAACTTGGACACTTGACTTCTTTTGTTTCCGTAGTAGTTTGGACATTTTGGGTATTTTGTGTGGTAGACTGCGAAACTTGAGATTGTTTTGTACCACATTTGACGCAAAAGACTGCATCATCTGAAAGTTGGGTTCCGCATTTTGAACAAAACATATCTTATCTAACCTGATTTTATCTCACTACCACAGTGGGAACAGAACTTGGACCCAACAGCTACCATGCTACTGCATTTGGGACATGTAATACCTTGAGGCTTTTGTTGTACCTGCTGCTGGCTCTCCCCACAGCTAGGGCAAAAACTGTTTGATACCGGCATCATCATTCCACATTTCTGACATTGTTTCATCGGTGGCTGGTACATTCCCTGGCCCATCTGTCCTGCCATCGCATATCCTATGCCAGAGCCTGCACCAAACCCTACGCCCAAACCTGCAAGTGAGCCTGCTCCGCCTGATGGATTCTTGGCAGCTTCAGTCATTGCCTGCCCTGCCTGGTACTGCATATAATTGACGCCAAGTACAGACATTTCTGATCTTGTGTTGATTGCCTTTTGTACCTCGTCTGGTAGACTGATTGTAAGCCCTGAAATCTTGTTTATCTCTACTCCATACTGTCCAAAACTGGTTGTCGTATTTGACAGCACCAATTGCTCAATATTTTGCAAGTTGGTTGCAATATCTGTTATTTTCATTCCACTCTCTTTCATTTTTCCCAATGCATTAAAAAGCAAAATTACCATCTGCTCTTTTAAGCGAGTTTCTACTTCATCTGATGTTTGTACCGCAAATGTACCGACAAACTGATTTATGAAATTCTCAGGTGATGACACCTTCCACCTAAATTCTCCAAATACCCGCAAATTCACAATGCCAAAGACTGGGTCTACAAACTGATATGGCCCCTGAGAACCAAACTTGCCGTCAATGTACCTGTTTTGTAAGTAATACACCTCAGCTGCTTGTTGGACTCCTGTGAAAAATTTCAACAGGCCACCTACAATTGGTGCATTAAAGTCAGTCAGTGCGTATCTGTTTGGCTTGTCAAAATAAGTCAAAACCTTACCGTCTCTAAAAAATACTGCAATCTCGTCTTCTCTTACTACGATGTTATCATTTAGTCTAATTAATCTTGGAACTTTCCACATAATGTTTCCTTGTTTGTACTGTGTATCCCATTCAATTGTAGTAGAACCTACTACACTTCCACCATCAAATTGATCTTTTTTATGCCCGAACATTTTACAAAACTCCCACTGCTATCATTATTTGGTCACCAATATGTTCTCAACTGATTCTAATCTTTGTTTCCATGAATGACTGAGATTTTCAAGTGTTGCATTTATTGCAGATGTAATTTCTTGCACCGATTTTCCTGAATTATAATCTGTAACAGAATTTGAACATGATTGATACACCTGTTCTGCTGAATTTACAAAATTATAATCATATTCATACAACTTGTTCAATATTCCGTCATCGATTCTTATGTTTGGAGAAATTCCGGCAGAGCCCTGCTGCGCATGTTGGATTTGACCTGAAACTTGCTGTATCTTTGCTATGGTGTTTCCTATTGTAGTCAAATTGGTATAGTCACTCTTTGCAGTAACTGCCTGCCTCAGATTATCAAGTAATGATCTTGATTCATTCAAGTTGTCTGATACTTGTTTTCGTAGCAATTGGTCTGCAGCACGAATGTCTTCAAGCTTGCGATATTCTCGTAATCCTGGTATCTTTAACTGGAGTTTTTTCCAAGTACCTCTATTTTCAACTATCTTCTCTCGCAGATCTGGATTGTCTGACATGTACTACCCTGATCCATACTACAAAACTTAAAGATTCCGAGAACTTTGTTACCTAATTTTTTATATCACATCTATCTTGCAAAGGTCATATAGTTGAATTTGTCTCATTCTCAGTATATGAAAAAAACTATTCTAATTGTTGCTGTTTTGTTGTTGTCATGTAATGTTTTACCATCCTTTTCGCAAACAAACTCCACTCTAGATTTTAAAACCATGAAGCAACAAAAAAATGAGAACAGTCCTGCATTGTCTTATGCTGTTTTTTATATAACTGAAAATGATGCATGCTCTGATTCTGAATACAAGAGTCTAAAGTTCTATCAGGTAATTGCAGATGAATATCTTTCAATGTATGGAATAAACCATGATTTACAAGGCTCACTCTGTGTACCGTTAAAAAATTACCAGTCATATTTTTCAGGACTCTCTACATTCACACTTCCAATTGTTATATCTGATAACAAGGTAGGACAACAACTAGTACAGCAAGGATACTATGGAATGTATGAAATTACAGGTACTGGAAAACAGGTTATCTATGTTTGTTCATGTGATCCAAATGTAGAAAGTTGGGCAGGAGCATGGATTTTATCTCACGAACTATCTCATTTCTCACTTAGGTATTTTGGAGAGCCTGATGATATTTCAGTAACATGGGTGCACTATATCCAAGCGCTTGAAAATGATTGTCAGCAGGGCAATTTTGGAAAGGTCTGCCCTATGTATTCTGCATCTGTAACATCTCCAACTGGGAACCAAATTCCTGTAATGGAAGTATATGGACAAGGACCATCAACTACTCTCCCAAAGGATGCACCACAGAGTGAGGTTGCAACACTTGGAATAAACTCTACAATTATTCCAATTTCAAATCCTGCATGTCAGGCAAACCAAATCTGTCTTCTTCCAGGGGATTATGTATCATATCAGGTAACTCGGCCTGACCTGAACCAAACTGTACGATTTGACTTTGTATCTCCAACTGATAATAAGCAGATTACAGTCAAGACTACAGTATCTCAAAATGGTACAAATGCATACGAGTATGATGTACTAGACCTATCAAAATCAGTATTCACAAGACCGGGAGGTCTTACTGCAAATTTTATGTATGTGCTTCCAACCCCACTGAATCTCAACAATGCATATCATCAGAGCAATGTCAAGGTAGGTAACTATAACAGAACAATCATGTCTGCACAAAACACTAACCAGACATATTCTATTTTGGTACAAATTGACAAAGAGACTGGCATACTAACCAATCTTGCAATATCTAATGTGAAAAATACTAATGGTATAGTCTCTGTAACCCAAGAATCTTACAAATTAATTGGAACAAACAAGATATCTGCATCAAATTATGCTTTATCTGTACCTCAAACAGAGGAAAAACAAAACGCCAAGTCTTGGTCTGACGGTTCAATTTCTGATGATGCCTTCATGCAATACTTGATCTCAAATGGTATCATAAAATCGTCTGCTCAAGGAACATTTTCTATTCCATCCTGGGTGAAAACTGATGCCAAGTTCTGGTATGGTGGTACAATCTCTGACACTGATTTTGCATCAGCAATTCAATATCTTGTATCACATGGTGTAATACACACTCAAAATAATCTCATTCAATCTGGATTTCCGACTGGCAAAGTAAAGTTGGGGAATGTGTCTCTTGATGTTGACATTGCAGACACACCACAACGTCAAGTACAAGGATTACAGTATCATGCTGTACTATCATACAGCCAGGGAATGTTGTTTCCATTTGCACAACCACAAGTTATACCAATATGGATGAAAGATATGCAATTTCCAATAGATATCATCTGGTTTGACAGCTCCGGAAATATTCTACATGTAGAAAAAAATGCACAACCATGTATTGACAATTGTACCATATATGGCCAAGACATATCTCAAGCAAAGTATGTCCTTGAAGTTGCGTCTGGTTTTGTAGATAAATTTGGAATACACTCTGGTTCTATCTTGCAAATTATATCATGATTTGGCAAGACTATTAAGATACAAATAAAAAAATAAAAAATGTGCCAAATAAAATTATGATAAATCTTGACAAGGCAATATACATAGAAGGTGACTATGTCAAGATAAAACTAGACTATGAAACATTATCACCAAAACAGGCAATGCATCTTGTAGTGTATGATCCTTCCGAGAAGGAAGCCTTTAGCGAGGATCAGTATCTTAATTCTCAAAAAGGCTCATACTCTAATGTACTACGCTTTGATACCAAGCACTGGAAGACACCTGGGAGATACAAGGTTGCTGCATGGGACCAAGAAGGGACAAGAAGAGAGGTGTTCTTCCAGTTCAAGACTAAAGGCTAATCCTGCTCTGTACCTGAACGTATTCTTTTAGTTATTCTTAAATAGAAATCATGATATCATGATCTCATTGAAATCTAGTTCCAAACTGCTCTTGTCTGCAGTATTTGCGCTAGTACTATCTCTTATCTTTGGTTCCATTGTGCCAGCAATGGCTCAAACAACAACACAACAGAATTTGGAAAAGAGAAATTATTACTATTTGGATGATCAACACCTTACAGCGCTTTATGGTAATGACAAAGTATGTGGTGATCACTTGTGTGCACCAGGAGAATGGGCAAAGCTACAAGAAAATCTAAACAAAGCACAGATCATCCATCCTTCAAACAATACAAAAACTGCTCCTCCAACAACACCAACTACACCTAAAAATCAAACTGTTACAACTTCGTCTGCAACAAATTCAACAAGTCAAGCACCAACCGTATCACCATCAGTATGTATGGCAGTAAAGGCAGCTCTTGGTAACTCTACTTCATCTGATCTAGTTGCAAAGATAATGAATGATCTTGGTTGCAAGTAACAAGTAAAATATTAGTTTTCTAACTGATAAATTTATTCCGTGTGTTAAAATCTAGTCTCCTTCTGGAAACTGGTAGAATGTTGGCATGTTTTGCGGAACATCACCGTAGACTAGGACAATCTCATCATGTGCATGCATTATTGTGTCAGTCAAGCTAGTGCTTACAAGATTGCCATTGACAAAAACCTCTGGCGTTTCAGATGGTGGAATTCCTGTGTTTGTTGCCTTCCAGATGTCAAAGAATTGTCCGACTGTAAAGTCTTTTTGTTTTGGAGACTCGATGTGTATTATTCCATCAGATGTATGTGTGTGAAGCCAGTAAAGACATGTCTTTTCTAATCCTATCTGTGCTGGAATGCCCACATGTTGTCCATTTGAAAAGATATCCATGTGAGCATGAATGTGAAATGTAGAATACTCTTGGGTCTCACATGGTATTCCGTCTATTGCAGCAAAACTAGTGTCAACTGTATTGTCTGATTTGTAAATTGCATATGCAGCCCCTGCTATTATTGCAGCAATAATTCCTAATGCAATCAACTTGCCTTTGCTCTTTGTTGGCTTGGCAGGTATCTTGTCTTTCTTTGTGTCCTTCATTATTAATACATTTGAGGTGCTTTAAATCAAGTATTAATGGGTTCTGATAGATTTATTCTAGTAGAAAAAGATGAAGTTTTTTCAATAAATTCAAAAGATCATTTGACCATCTGTCTGAGCTCATCAGGAGATGCATTCATTATCTCTTCTCTGGTATGAGGCTTGGCAAGTTTTCTATTGACCAGTACTATGCTCATCCTTCTTGGTATGATTCGTTTTGAGCTTAAAAGGCCCATGTACTGTTCCTTTTCGTCTTCTGTACAGAATACAGTCTCATAGTTACTTGAGACCCATATATCTTGGAATGTCTCATTGCTCATACTCATCATGGTTCTAGTTACACCCAAGTTCCTATAAGGAATTACTACACATTGTTCTGTAACATGGTTCTCTACAAAACTATGGCAACAAAGATGAATTACTGTAGATTTATCTTTTAGTATGGATTTCTACGCCTATCTTTAATGCTAATCTGTTGTACTATATCTCTAGGCAAACGGGAAGATCTCTTGTGAGGAGTTGAACCCAGATCCACCTTCCATCATGTGAACCTGTTTGCCCTGTGATGTCATGAAAATTTCTTATATCTTGCATATGGAATCCTAGAGACTATGGTTGAACTAGATGACATTACAAAAGCAAAGGTAGTTGCATTAATTCTAGATAAAAAAACAGAACAAGCACTAGAATATCTCAGCAAGCTGTATGGTATCCAAACACCTGAAATTACAGTAGGAACTATAAAGAAAAAACGAAGAACTGTATATGCAGTCTATGTAGTACACGAAAAAAAGATCTATGCGTCAAACTCTGAAATATTCTACAACCCGTTTGTAATACTTCATGAATATTATCATCATATACGTTCAAAACTTGATACTCACAAAGGTTCCGAAAAATACGCAAACATGTATGCAAAATCATTTATTGATTCGTATGTTAAAATTGTCCAAGCCATGCAAGACTAGCTTGTTGTTTTCATATAGTTTATGGCTTCTTTGATTCTTTTTATGGTTGATGCAAAACTACCTTTCATTATCAGAACTATGATGTCCTGCCCCTCTGGCATTGATATTATTCGAAAATTTTTTCTCTCTGTTATGGTGTATTTTACAGAACCGAGATTTTCATCAAAGTCACACTGCATGGATTCGTACAGTGATATTGACATGAAAAACATCTCTTTTTGCTCATCAGATAGTAAGACAGTATTTCTTGTCCTGTAGTCAATCAGACGACCGTTCTTTGTAATGCGTCCTACAAATTCTACTCCACGAACCATGTAGTCCTCAAGATTATTGACTTGGACGTTTTGTGACATTGGTATATAATTGGTCTTCTTTGTTAATAAAACTGATCACAAATTTCATGTCCAGGTTAAGATGATGATATTATGATTGGCAAGTATTATCTTCAAGCCTTTTCTAGGTGCATGTCATGACAAGTAAACCAATTCTAATTGCATTATCTGTTTTGTGCGTATCATGCATGGCTCCTGACTTGAATATGTTTGCACATGCAAGCTCACCAATTATGATATCTATGGACTCGTATCCTCAAGTAAATATTGTAATCTACGCACCGGATTTTAACTCCAATCCGTATGCCATTGACACAATAGGTGAAGATGGAAGCACAGTCACAATATCTACAAGAGAATCTAGCATTCCGTATAGACTAGTTGAGACTGGTCCTGATACTGGATATTTTGCAGGCTCTGTTATCGTCTCCTCTACAACTTCTTCTTGTTCCCCCGTATGCGGTCCAAATGACGGATTTCTTGCAGGAGGCGGAAATGATGCAATCACAGTGTCTTTCACATATGCAAACGGCCAGACAATTACTGCTTCATCAAATGATAACGTTCCAAGACCTGTGTATCATGGTACAGTTCCAGAGTTTCCTGCTGTAGGAATTACCCTTGTTGCAGGAGTTACATTTCTAGTGTATTTTTCCAAGATGAGATTTATACGCTAACAAGTTTCTATACTGTGAATGAACTCTAAAACAAAAAATGCCCAATGTAAGAGATGTCTTGGAATGTTCAAGGAAAAAGAGATTTACACAATACAACAGTTACAGTATAGAAAATCTCCTTCATATCAGTGGACAAGGGAATTTTTTGATGTATTAGAAATTGGAGAATGGGACTCGTTTTGTGAATCATGCATGAATTATCACAAAAAAATATCTCACGACATTTGGATGAAATATTGCAATTCTATTTGAGATATTTATCCATGAATGATAAAGTCTTATTCCACGCATCCTTTGTCTGTTCTGGTGCATAGTTTGCACCTGATGGGTTTGCAAATGCATGTCCTAATCCTGGATATGTGTAAATCTCATTTTGAATTCCTAGCCTGTCAAGCTCTGACCTGAATTCTCTTACCTTGTCAATTGATATGGATTGATCATTTTCTCCAAAAAATCCAAGGACTGGCCACTTGATTGATGCTAATGTTGTAGTATTTGTTACTGGTTGACCATAGTAAATGATTGTGGCATCCAACTTGTTTCCACTAAGGGCATAATTTAATGACTGGCTACCACCAAAACACCATCCAATTGTAGAGATTTTGGTAACATTGTATTTTTCTTTAAGAATATTTACAGCAGAGTTGATGTTCTCAATTCCTTTTTGCTGGTCAAAAGAAAATAACAGTTGCCTTGCTCCATCCGCTGTAGTTGCAACCTGCCCTGCGTACAAGTCCACTGCCATGGCTACATAACCATGAGATGCAAGACCTCTTGCCATGCTCTTTATGTTATCATTTAGTCCCCACCATTCATGGATTAGTATGACTCCTGGAAAGTTGCCCTTTTGTGATGGCATAGCTACATACCCTGTGGTATTTGCATAGTACGTGACAGGTATAGCAGTAACTTGCACTGGACCGCCCTCAAACATGTCAGAATTCTTTGTTCCATTTTTGGTAT
>JAGWGS010000039.1 GCA_028867235.1 Nitrososphaerota archaeon
AAGTAGAGATTTATTCGACCATTCAGCCCTCACGGATAGACATGGACCATGACTCACATGCAGGGCTTGTTCGCAGTCTTTCATTACTTGACATAACCATGATAGGAATTGCGGCCATGATAGGAGGAGCAATTTTCAACTTGGTAGGTCCTGCAATGTATGAAGGAGGCCCATCACTTCTCATAGTATTTCTCGCAAGTGGAATCATCAGTTTTTTTACAGCTCTAACATATGCAGAGCTGGGTTCTGCATTTCCAGAGGCAGGTGGAGGATATAGATGGGTTAAGGAGGGACTTCCAAGACCAAATGCATTCATCAGCGGTTGGATTGCATGGTTTGCACACATGATAGCAGGAAGTCTGTATGCAGTGTCAATTGGTGATTTTTTTGGAAGTATGCTCACAAGCATAGGCGTAGCATCACAATTTGGTGGAATCCCCCTTGATAAAATAATTGCAATATTATCAATAGTTCTTTTTACCTACGTAAATTACAGAGGAGTTTCTCTAACAGGAAAGATTGGTAACGGTCTTACGTTTATGCAGATAATCATAATCATAGTTCTTATCTCATCAGGAATTTATGCAATGAGTTTTGTCAACCACGATTGGGCAATAAACTTTCAGCATTTTATTCCAAAAGGCATAACAGGATTCATTTTAGCAATGGGAATAACATTTATTGCATTTGAAGGATACGAGATAATAGTACAAGCAGGCGAAGAAGTAAAAAATCCAAAAAGAAACATACCAAAAGCAATTTTCATCACATTAGGTATCGTCACAGTCCTTTACATTGCATTCACTTTTGTCTTCTTGGGAGGAATTGACTCTACAAAAGTAGGTAAAGAAGTATGGCAATACATAGGAGATAACCAAGATGTAGGAATTGCAAAAGCTGCGGAATATCTCATCCCGTATGGAACAACCCTAGTCTTTGTAGGAGGATTGGTTTCAAGTGTTGCTGCTCTTAGTGCAACTACTTTTTCATCAAGCAGAGTTTCTTTTGCAATGGGAAGACAGTACAATCTACCATACATATTTAGTTCAATACATTCCAAGTATCATACTCCTCATTTTGCCATAATTGCATCAGGTTTTATCATGCTCATAATGGCATCCTGGTTGCCATTAGAACAAATTGCACTTGTAGCAGGAGTTATGTTCTTGTTTCTCTTTACACAAGTAAACTGGGCAGGTATCAACATCAGGCGAGTTCATGGCAGCAAGCTCGATTATGGATTTAAAATTCCACTATTCCCCCTCATGCCAATCATAGGAATAATATGCAAAGCAGGTCTAGCAATTTTCCTTTTGGTATACAATCCACTTAGTTGGGTAATTGCAATTATTTGGATACTCTTAGGCTTTTCAATATACAAGTTGTACATTGCAAAAAAAGAGATAGAACATTATGCACCACTTGTTGCAAACATTGGTCCCGCAGAAAGAAAAAGTTACAGAATCATGGTAGTCTTTAACAAAAAGACGATTGAAAAACTAGTAAAAATTGCATCAGCTATTGCAAAAGACAAAGATGGAGAGATTTCATTGCTAAATGTTGCAACAATCCCACTTCAGATACCACTTTCAATGGGACATAGATTTGCAGAGCCTGTTATCAAAACATTTGACAATTTAAAAAATACTCCAGGATTTGCCGAGCATAGATACCTAGTAAGACTTTCACATGACAATACAGAGGCAATTCTTGCAACTGCAGAAGAACAAGGAGTTAATTTACTTATAATGGACTTTTTTGATCTTAGAAATAACAGAAAACTACTTTCACTTGCAACATGTGACATACTAGGTGTGAGCATAAGAAAAGACTTTGAAAATGAGTTATCAAATGTAGTAGTATCATATGACAAAGGCAGACATTCCGATCTTGGAATTGAGATAGCACATGCATTTTCAAATGTGATGGGAAGTAAGATGAGGATCATACGAGGAGTCGTAGAATCTCCAGAAGAAGAACGAGACATACTAAGCAGGATTAATGAAAAAATGTTTGATTTAGACTTGAAAAAAATCCCGGTGGAAAGAGTATACCCTACAAGCTCAGAGATAACGAAAGACTTGCTTGAGAATTTGAACAAAGATCCAGAAATTGTAATTGTTGGCGCAGGAAATCAATCAGAACAAGCATTCAGTCCCAGAACTATGGAAATAGTAGAAAAATCACGCTATAGTGTATTTGTGGTAAGAGATTCAAGATTTGCAAGCATAAAGGCAAGGTATTTCTGGCAAATGATAGCACCTAGACTAAAGGAAAATAGAATAATTTACAAAATTTACCGTAGTATATACAGATTAAAACCCACAAAGAAAGTCCCATCTTATGAGGAATATTTTTCGACAAAGATTTGAAAAAATACAATAGTTGATATGCTTATTTTAATCCATATTCTTGCGATATCATTACAACATCATCACTAGTTTTTGCTTTTGAATAATCTTCAAGAAGATACTGATTCAAATCAAGAAAAGTGTGACCCCATTTGAATTTGTTGAGAATTGAACTTGCAAGATCTTTATGCCCCAAAATATACAATGTGCCAGATATTGCTTCAGCAGTTGTAAGTTTTCCAATTTTCGAGTAATTTACAGGATTTCCTGCAAGAAGTGGAGGTAGTTTTTTTGAAACACCTGTAAACTTTTTAAGAAAAATCTCTTGAGCCAATTCCCACGAACAATCTATTCCTGTAATGGAATGAGTTTTTTCTTTATCAGATTGTAAAATAAATTCAGAGGCAAATGGATTTAGTATCACATCATTTCCTTTGAGATGTTTTATTCTCTTGGCAATTCCAAATTTTACTAATTTTGCAGCTGTACATTTTGTAGGATCATCTTGTTCAAACATCAGTATTTGTATTTGCATGATTGTATCAAATTAGATTCAAGAATAAATTGGTTAAGATGACATCTATTTTGTCACATATGTGACTTGATAATAGAATCTTGTAGTTTGATCTTTTTTAATTATTTCTACTCCCCATTCACCATTTGGAATTACATCACCAGTGTGTGCAGGCATGATACTAAATTGTTGTAATCTAACTCCAGTTCCGGTATACCCCACCAAATAATCCATGCTATTTATTGTGACTGTTTGATACAAGAGGCCTGAATTAGCAGTAGATTTTGTTATTTTGCAACCACTATCCTGTCCAATTATGCACGTACCATCTTGTGAACTAACCTTGACACTGATTGAATTTTCATCTCCAGGATTTATTCTAAGTAGTCCATCAATCTCCCTTGGATAGTATGTTGTACCTCCTACAGACTTGGAGTTTAGTTCCACAGCAATTACAGATTGAGGTAGTTGGTTGATTTTATCAATAAGAATCCCAGGTGACTGAGAGTGTCTCGGGATTGGCCCTATAGTAGATGGTGTAATGGTAGGAGTGGCCATAGTGGTAGTGGTAGTATTAGAGGTCTGGTGTACCGTAGATTGTGTTTGATTCTCAGGAATAGTCATATTTTGTATTGGTAATTTATCAACTACGTTAAAGTATGCATTGTATGCTCCAAATGGCACCTGCGCTATTATAGTGTAATTTCCAAGAGGAGCATTATTTGGAATCTTGTAATTATAGACAAATGAGCCATATTGATCAAATGTCACAGTAGACTTTGGTACAAGCAATCCTTGTTTTGACATTACTTGTCCCTCGCTGATTATTGTGTCATTTGTAAGACCAAATGCAAGATCTACGTTATTTACAGATACAATGTAACTTGTTCTACCTGTAATCAGAACAGTCTGTCCTGGTAGGTATTTGTCAGTGTCAGTAGTCATAAACAGTTGCAATTTGGTGGAACCTGACGAAATATTATCAGAGACACTAAACGAAGTTATTGCCTTGTTTGTAAGATATTGTGCATATAGTTTGTAGGTACCAGTCTTCCAGATTCCAGTGTGGAATGGTATTGTGACATAGAATTGTCCACCTGGGTTCACAGTAGCATCACCTCGATATATTTGCTGACCATCGTTGGTGTATATCAAAATCTGAGCTTGAGTATTGGTATCTTGAGACGCAGCATTTTGTACAGGAATAACTTCTCCCCTTATCTTTGCTGCATCAGTTGATGTATAATTGGTTTTATCAGTAAGCACTACAATAGGGACAATTTCTTGGTTTGGTTGTGGATTTTTAGATACTTGGAAAAATAAATCAGTATTTGCATTAGTAGAAGTTATTTTTACTCGGTATATTCCATACAGGTTTATGGTAGGATCAAACACGGGGGAAGCGGCCCTATTGGTTGTTGGGGGCATGTATCCAGTCTTTGCACTACTAGGTATCGTCCAAGACCATGAAAACATTCCATTGTTTAGTGCAAGAGGAGATACAGATTGTTCACCATCAGGTTGAATCAAAGTTACAGTAAATGAAGTACCTGCAAGAGATGAGACCTGTCCTGTCATCTTTACAGTTTCACCTATTCCATAGACCTTTTTGTCTGTGCTTGCCACTATAGGACCTTGTGAACCAGTAGCCAACTGGTCATAAACAGTGAAAGTTGTCGAAGTACTCAGATTACTATAAGATGCCTTTAGAGTATATGTTCCAGGTGCATAAATTCCAGTCTGGATAATTTGTTGTATTTGATAATTACCGTTAGCATCAGGGAATGCGAAATACGAAAGGGCATTTGATGTTGAAACACCTACATTATTGATAAAGCTGCCACCTGATGATATTGATGCACCTGTAGAATTGAACACTTGAATTTTTACAGTAGCACCTGCGTTCTGTGTAGATAGTTGAATAGGCTTGAGAATCTTACCAGATATAATCATGTGTTCTCCCAAGGCATACGAATTCTTGTCAGTAACTATGCTAAATGGAGATGAGGATGAGCTTGCCGCTTGATAATCAGCAGGGTTTGGCACTACAACAAAGTCAGCCTCTGCAGTACCTTGAGGTATAGATATTATCGCCCTATAGTTTCCTAGCCCATCTGATGTCCCAACTAGAGCAAATTTGTATGTAAATGTATTATCGGACTGGAGATTTACCAATGTTACAATATTTGCAGTATTTGGCACAATCCCACGATTTCCACTAGTTTGGGTGCCGGAACTTCCACCTACAGTAGTTTGAATTATTTGCAGATTTGGACTCAGTCCCAGATTCTGTAATCCCTTGAGCAGTGTGCTTCCGCTTAGAACTACAGTTTCTCCGGGAGCATACACCTGTTTATCAGTAGACAGTGTTATAGCATTATTTTGTACTTGACTTGATACTAGGGTAAATGTTGTAAATGCTGATGCGTCACCATAGGCAGCAGTTATACGATATACACCATATACCGGATTCACACTGTTGATAAGCAATCCTGTAGCACCTGCACTTCTCTGATACTGGTTTGCAGAAGTTATTTTTCCCTGAGCATCTGGAAACAGGTTTCCTTGATATACAATCGTATTTGTCGGATCATATACTTTGTACTGTACTGGAGTAAGTGGCAATACCTTGGAAACATTTCCAAGCAATACAATGGGTTGTGATATCGTATAGTTTGAGTTATCAGTGTATATCATCATCGAAAGTGGAGCAGATTGCGTAGGAGGGACAAATGCCACAGAACTCAATGAGAATGTAGATGACGTCTGAGCAGTACCATAGGATGCAGAAATTGTATAGGTGCCTTCTGTAAATCCTAGGACTTGATCAGTTTTCACATATGTAGAAAACTTTAGATCATTTCCAGGATATAATGAAAATGTATTTTTGAAACCTCCTGGTCCTGATAAAACAATGTCAACAGTTTGAGGAATTGTAGACACTGCCGGATTTTTTACAATTTGAGAGACTTGACCACTAATGTTTACCACATCACCAAAGACATAACTTTGTTTGTCTGAGGATATCGACATTGTTAGTTGACTTGTAGTGGTCGATGTAGTGGGTTGTCCATTTGATGAACCAGGCGTACCTGTTTTGAATACCCAGTCACTCTGGGAGCCTGTGTCATATCCATCATAAACTCTTTGCCATGTGTTACCATCACTTAGAGAGTCAGACAATGAAGGAGTTTGATCAATTATAGTTCCAGATGAATTTTTCAGCTGTACAATGGCACCAGCATGTGGGAACCAAATTGGCACGTAATGATACAGGATAAATTGATGACTTGAGATGCTAGTTCCAGTTGGAATTGAATATACTTGTTTTAACCCTGTAGTGGCCCC
This sequence comes from Nitrososphaerota archaeon, assembly GCA_028867235.1. Classification (GTDB taxonomy): domain Archaea; phylum Thermoproteota; class Nitrososphaeria; order Nitrososphaerales; family Nitrosopumilaceae; genus Nitrosotalea. The sequence continues at coordinate 6,214 of JAGWGS010000039.1, forward strand.
TATTGTCCATCCGCCAATACCCACAGCAGAGCTTGTGGGATTATACAGTTCAATCCATTGTGCTGGAAATTTGGTATCATCAATGGCCGGATTTAGCTCTACCTCATTTATGACAATACGGTTTGCTATAGGAATTGTTTGGCCATTTGCTGAATAGCCGTGTCCAAATGCAAGTAAGATAACAATTCCTGCAATAAGGTATAGTCCAAGGTATTTCATCTGGAATACCATTTCAAGGCAGAGTTTGTAATTTTAGGTGTTGATTGTGGAAAAGTTGAGCTAGTTGTTAATGCACAAGATGTCATGGTTTGTACATGGCAGTATACTGTTACATGTATTATAAGCAGTACGCAGAATTCATTCCTTTCTAGAACGCAATTATTGCAAGTCACATCTTGGGCATTTGCCGTCAGATATTTTTTCCCCACATATTGCACAGATACCTTGCCCAATTTCTTTTTGGATCTGCCTTTTTTTTCTTCCCACAAACACTTTGATTCCAAAGTATGCCAGAATTGCAATGACAAGAGCATAGATTGGTGCCAAGACAGACATCATTCCCACCATCAGAAGCAGCACTCCAACTATTAGCAAAATTTCACGTTTTTCAAATTTCATTTTAATCTATGAACCAGGCTTTTTCAATAAATACCATTGCCAGAACTCAGAGTCACTGAATTAACAATCATTTTGTGTCATGTCTCTAACTCTTCTTCATCGTCTGGCTATCACTATTTTCATATGTCAAATAATAACCAATTGCATTTTGTTCAAATATACATCAATTTGTCACAAAACAATGAACAGAGTAGAGATTACAGGATATACATCGGCGTTATTTGCCGCAGTATTTTTTGGATCAGTTCCTATAATTGCAAAACCAATAATATCAGATGTCAACATATTACTTCTTTCGTCAATATCATATCTTGCATCGGCATTAATGTTTACCCCCATTGCAAGAACCAGAAATACAATCACAAGAAAAGACTATGCGATATTAGCTACAATATCTATTTGTGGTGCAGCAGTTGCGCCATACATGTATTTTCAAGGACTGAGTAAATCAAGCGCCGCAGATACATCATTGTTGTCAAACGTAGAGACAATATTTACAATATTGCTAGCGTTGATTTTTTTCAAAGATAAGCTAGGTAGGATAGGTGCGATATCAGTCATACTTGTTTTAACAGGAGTTGTCATAATAACAACAAACCTGCAGTTTTCAAGTTCATTGCTACATCTTAATGCAGGGCATTTTCTCATTCTTGGTTCCATGGGGTTATGGGCATTGGACAACAACCTCAGCAGAATAATATCCACAAGAATGGATACTGGTAGACTAGTTCAGATAAAATCATTTGTAGGCGGTTTGATTTTATTGTCAATCGTATTTTTCTTCCAGATACCACTTGCAATAAAATTTGAACAGATACCATACATAATTATGTTAAGTGTTGTAGGCTTTGGAGGTTCACTCTACTTTTTCCTTCAGAGTTTGAAGAGAGTTGGCACAATCAAAACAACGATGTTGTTTTCAATGGCATCAGTATTTGGTCTTGTTTTTTCAAGTATATTTTTACATGAACAAATAAGCTTGTATCAGACAATTGCAATTACAATCATGCTTGTTGGAATTTACATGATAAGTAAAAAAGAAGAGAAGAAAAAACAGATTTCCAAGTTTTAGAAATACATATTCCCAGATATACTACAAACAGATAGTAAATTGCCACATTTACAAGCGTAATAACTATACTAATCTTGAAGAATTCAAGAAAAAATGTAAATGCCCGGACTTCTCTGGATTCTGCCGCCTGAATTATTATTGTGCTTACGACTCCAAGTATTGTGTCATATCACATTTACCATCCACATGAAATCGTACCATTGTAATTAAGATCCATGTGTAATCTTTATTCCAACACAACGGAATTGTTATCCAATCACATGCAATTTCAATTGGTAAGATTTTAACATAAAACTTGAGATAACAATGTTAGCCCAACTTTAAATCAAAAAATCGCCAATAGATCTTGAGAGTAAATCATAATGAAAAAAAAGATCATCCTGCTTTGTGCATCTACAATATTTCTCCTTGCAACATTAGCCACGATTGATAAAGAATCGTCTGGATTTCAAAATACAATCAATGCTAGTAGATCTGTAAATTTGCATATTCACGGATACCGAACTGTGGTCATATTGCCAATCTTTACACAGGCTGCATATGGTCCTCATGGTTTTTACTGGTTCTATGAGAAAAATTGCGGTCCTACATGTCTTACAGTACCAATACCAAAAAACTTTACAGCATCATATGTGACAGGAGGCGGGATGGATGGAATTCTGTTAAATCAGAATTTCACTTATTTGACGGACCTAGATATTGACAGGAATCCAAATATCCTTACCAAGTACGACAAGATAATACTCTTGCATAACGAGTATGTAACACAAAGTGAGTTCGACGCAATAGTACATCATCCTCATGTTATCTACATGTATCCAAATGCGCTCTATGCTAAGGTCAGTATAGACTATTCCAAGAATACTATCACACTGGTAAAAGGACACGGCTATCCGCAAAAAAGTATACATGATGGTTTTGAATGGAGATTTGATAATAGTAGATATGAATACAATACTGCGTGTAAAGACTGGAGCTTTTACAAGATAGAAAATGGATATATGCTTGATTGCTATCCACAGTTGGTCATACAGAACAATAATCTTATGCTGGAAAAGATGATTTTGTTATAGTTTTACTAATTGGTATTTGGGATTTTTGTTGTATTGTTTGAAAATCTTGTCTTGAATAATATTTTCATTCCAACTAGAAGTCATACTTTGATTGTTATTTACATTGATATCTTGGTATATAGTCAAACGCAGAGTCCCCATCTTTACCCCATATAGAAAATGGGATCGGCCGGATTTGAACCGACGACCTCAGGTACCCAAAACCCGAATCATACCAAGCTAGACCACGATCCCGATGTGATTGCACAAAAATGTCCCCAATTTAATCTTCTCATGTAGTTATTATTTTAAATAATAAACCAAGTTAAGGTTAGTCATTGCAAGTACAAGATTACATCAATGCGGGAAAGATAGCATCAGAA
>JAGWGS010000003.1 GCA_028867235.1 Nitrososphaerota archaeon
ATCATGTTGTGCATTCTGAAGTGTTTGCTTCATCTTTGCCCAATTATCTGGTGAACATAAGCTTTCTCCACAAATGTGCTGTCCTCCTGGAAATCTGTCTGTTTTCTGGGAGAATCTTTCATACACTGTACTTGGTGTTAGTGCATTTACAGCAGGTAATGCTGCTGCAAAAACCATTATGGTTGACAAAGCTAATGCAACCAAACCGATCTTAATTTGTTGGTTGGACATTGTTAGCATCTACCTTTTACTAGTATATTTAGATTAGCATCAATTCGTTCACATTGATAACAACAAGATCTCTGTTGCAATCTTGTTTTGCATATGCCTCGTTAAACTATCGTGCTGGTTTGATGGTCTTTTTTTGTGTGTAGAAGAAATGATAACAGAAGAAACTTTTATGAAACGATCATTTCCACATATCTCTATGAGTACAGACGCACAAAATGAAGCAAAAGATACTGTCTTTATAGGAAAAAAGCCCATTATGGCATATGTAACCTCTGCACTCATTCAACTTGCTAATAATCCACAAGTTGTAATAAAAGCACGAGGACTAAGCATAGGTAGAGCAGTAGATGTTGCACAAATAATTGCACGCAGAACTGATAACACAGGATATTCTATAGGGCAGGTCAAGATAGGATCTGAACAACTCCAGTCTTTGGATGGTCGTTCAAGAAATGTATCTACTATAGAAATAGAAGTCAAGAAAAATGCATAATTGTCTAAAACATGCCGTTATGTACATGTTTTAGGTGATTTTTTGATTTATTTTTACAACTAAATTTTTTGTTTTTACAACTATTAAATATCAAAATGATTGAGGAATGTAATGTGGAAATTAAATTCCATTGTTGTGTCTGATTCTAGAGATCTTTCCAAGTTATCTGCAAATAAAGTTGCACTGACTGTTACTTCTCCACCATATCATAATGCGATAAACTATCAAGAACATCAAGATACTGATGGTTGGTATCGTGGAACTGTAACAACATCTCTGGAGGAATGGATTGAGGATATGAGGAAAGTTTTCTCTGAGGTGTATCGCGTGACAAAACCTGGAGGGTTTTGTTGCATTGTTATAGGAAACGAAATAATTGAGAATAAAAACAAACTACCTCTTCCTGCATTGTTACTTGTTGAGTTGACAAAAAAAGAGATTGGCTGGAGCTTTTTTGAAGAAATAATCTGGAATAAAGTCACAGGTGGAAAAAAAAGATTTAGAGTGACAGTACAACATCCATATCCGACATATTATTATCCCAACATAATGCATGAACAAATCTTAATTTTGCGCAAGCTGCCGTTCCATAACATCAAAGACAGAAAGAGCAAATTGGTCATTAACGATTTAATGAAAAAAGAGATTGCAAATTCTGTATGGCACATTGCGCCAATGCCTCCAAGCTATAGGAAATTCCATCCTGCCGCATTTCCGGAAGAGATTCCATATCGTCTAATACAACTTTACAGCAACGTCGGTGATCTTGTGCTAGATCCATTTGTTGGAAGCGGGCAGACAACTAAAATGGCTAGATTTCTAAACAGGAAGTATGTTGGAGTGGATAAATCTCCAAAATACGTAAAAATTGCTCAAAAAAGAACTCTTGAAAAACCATCTCTTCGAAAGCTACAACTTGTTCCTAATTGGAAAGTGCCTGAGCCGTTATAATGTACCGTTTAACTAGGTAGGAAAAGTTATCTATTAAGAGTAGAAAATTCTGGTATGGTGACTTCTAACAGCAAGTCATATTTTCGTATTGTTGAGAAAAGCCATAGGAAATATACTGCTGCACTAAAACATGCTAGATCCAAACAATCAATGATGAACTTGTATTGGAGGCATAAAAAAGAACATGAATATCTTTTGAAAAAACATCTCAAAGAAGAGATGGCTGGAATAATTCAGCTGAAAAAGAAATTCGATTAATTCATCTTTTTTATTTTTAAAATTTTGAGTATTGTTTTAGTTGGGTTTGTCAAGTGAGGGATTTGAGCCACATGTTTGCGACACTCTTGTCTGAACCTTTACCGCTGGTACTAATCTTTGATTTGTTATCTTTATGTTCTGTGGTATCTATGTGGACTATTACGTCATTTTCGTTTATTTCTTTAGAGCATATGTTGCAACGCAGACCCATGTGATATCTACTGGTATGTCGTTATAATAATTTTCTAGATTTGGTTTTTATTTTTCTACGATGTATTCATCGTCTACTTCCATACCGAAATGTCTGCCTGTTGCAGGTTTAGCATACGCAAGAACAATGTCGCCTTTTTTTAGATGAGTGACTGAAACTAGGTGGCCATTTGGACGTACAAATCTAATGGTTTCTGCATTTTGCGCTATGATGCCTCCTATCTCATTGTCTATCTGCGCTTTTATCATCAACATGGGTCTGCTCTCTATTTTTGAACGACCTACTGTAGCCCTTCTTGCTTTCCCGTGAGAGTCTACTACTAAAACCTCTGAGCCAGTTTCTAGCTCTGATAGATAATTTGTGTTTCCATCTGGGGATAGTGTATAACAATGAACCGCTCCTGCATTTACTCTAAATGGTCTGGGTGAAGTAAATGATGATCCCACTGATTCATTATGTACCAAGAACAGGAAATTCGATCTGCTTCCAATCAACATACCTTCACCACGTCCTAATATTGATGCAGTATCTACACACACGCGTTCTCCATTTCCTACTTCTTTTATTTCTAAAATCTTGGCAGATCGTAGATCAAAGTTCTTTGTGCCCAGATACACTAGCGTCTCTTTTACTTCATTTATTGAACTAGTTGAAAATATGACTCCGTCTACGCCTATTTCTAATATTGAAAACATCTTTCGAACTTCTTCTGGTGTGTTTGCAACTGCAAATATTTCGGTGTGAACTTTGTGAAGCTTTGCAATGATGTTTTCAAGTGGGATTATCTTCCAATCTTTTACTTCTATTATGACAAAATCTAATCCTTGTTTTGCAAACTGGAGTATTTTTTCAATATCTGCATTTGAAAGAACTTTGAATTTCATCCCTGTCTTCTTGCCCTTTATCTTGGTTACCTTGTCTACTATGACATAATCTGCACTTGTTGACGTGTGTATTGTGGAAACTTTACTCTTAATCCCTTTCAGTTCAGCAGGATCGATATTTATAATATGAATTCCTTCTTTTTCTACCTCTGACAAGAATTTGCTAATCTGCCCCTTTGAAACTTTGGGGGCAATTATTAGTTCTCTATTTTTGGTCAAGATATTTTGCAGCTTCCTTTGCAGTCTCTTTCCTGAATATTATTGCAGAAAGGGCATGGGTCATCTTGCCAGGATTTTTGTGTTCAAAAATGTTTCTTCCATACGTGACTCCTTTTGCGCCTGCTTCCATTGCTTCTTCTGTCATTTGCAACACATCTTTGTCTGTCTTTGCCTTTGGGCCGCCAGCTATGACCACTGGTACCGGAGTGCTCTTTACTATTTTTTTAAATGAATCAATATCTCCTGTGTATAATGTCTTTACAATGTCTGCCCCACATTCTGCGCCTATTCTTGCAACATGCCCGACTATTTCTGGGTCATGTGGATTTTTCACATTTTCACCTCTTGGATACATCATTGCCAAAAGAGGCATACTCCACTTGTGACAATCATCTGCAATCTTTCCAAGTTGTTCTATCATCTCTGGCTCCTCTTTTCCTCCTATGTTGATGTGGAGTGAAACTCCATCAGCCCCAAGTCTTAATGCTTCTTCTACTGAACCTGTGAGCATCTTTCTGTTTGGGAATGCTGATAGTGATGTACTGCCGGAAAAGTGTACAATTAATCCAATTTTAGTTGGTTTTGGTAGATTTTTTAAAATTCCTTTATTGATTATTACTGAAGTAAGACCGAAATGTTGACAGTTGTAAATCAAGTCGTAAGGATTCTCAATTCCTTTTAGAGGGCCACTGGATATGCCGTGGTCCATTGGTATGCAGAGCATTTTGTCATTGCGTAAAATGCGATTCATTCTAATTTGATGGCCTGTTACCATTGGAATTAATCGATGATTTGCCCTACTTAAAAATAGCGGGGGTAAAGACAACGATATTTCATTTGACTTGTGAAATTTTATCTTGTATTTTGAAATTATTTTTTATTTTTGGAGATTACTGTGTTATAAATAAAAATAAGCGAATTTTGTTCTCAAACGATTAAATACGCTAGAGAGAAAATTCATTCAATTGAGTCAACTAACAGAACAACTGCATCATTCTGAAATTGGTGACATTTTGGAAAATTCTCTTGCAGGAAATAAACCAGGATTAGATGAATGTAAAAGGTTGTTGGATTCAGAAGATGTACATTTGATGGGACTTGTTGCAGGATACTTGACAAGGAAGAAGTTTGGAAAACGTTCTTCTTTTGTAAATAATATGATTCTAAATTACACTAATGTTTGTATCACTGACTGCAAGTTCTGTGCATTTTACAGACCTCCTGGTCATGAAGAATCATACACTGTTACACTTGACAAAATAGAATCCAGGGTAAAAGCTGCTTGGGAGATGTTTGGGATTACACAAGTTATGTTTCAAGGAGGACACAATCCATCACTTAGAATTGAATATTTTGAAGATGCATTTAGATTGATACGAAAAAAATTTCCAAAGGTTGGAGTTCATGGCTTGTCAGCATCAGAAGTTGACATGATTTCAAAAGTTGAGCATACAAGCACAAAAGAAGTATTGTCTAGGCTCAAGGAATCTGGAATGCAGTCAATTCCAGGCGCGGGTGCAGAGATTTTGGTTGATTCTGTAAAACAGATTATTAGTCCAAAGAAAATTTCCAGTAATACTTGGCTCAGGATAATGGAAGAAGCTCACAATCTTGGAATTCCTGCATCTGCTACAATGATGTATGGTCATGTAGAAACAAGAGATGATGTGGCAGAGCACTTTATGAAAATTGCAAAGCTCCAAGAAAAAACAAATGGGTTCATGGCATTTATTCCATGGAGTTTTGAACCTAACAATACTTTGATGCAAAAACAAGACACTGTAAAATATCCTGCAGGAGGCACCCAACTCTTGAAGATGATTGCAATATCTAGAATAATGTATAATGATTTGATTTCTCACATCCAGTCTTCCTGGCTTACAAATGGTGTTGCAATGGCTCAGATGGCATTACAATATGGTGCAGATGATTTTGGTGGTACATTGCTTGGAGAAGAAGTGGTATCATGTACTGGTGCTCGTTCTACTGAGCTCACAGGATCGAAAATAATACAAGCAGTAAAGCAAATAGGTTATGAAGTAGAGGAACGAGATAATTTCTATAATGTTGTTAGAACCTACTAGATTCCATATTCTAACCATCTTGAATCTACCTTCTTCTTTGTAGATTCGTCAGATCTTACGAGTTCTTGAATTTCCCTTTGATATCCTTCCTCTCTTGTCTTTTGTGTTGCATCTATCCCAAGTTTTGATCCTAAATTAACAAAGGGGGAAGCAGGGTCAAGCGTATCTGTAGGAGTATTGTTAATTATCATGGTGTCTCTTGCTGCATCTGACCTTGTGGTAATTGCCCATACTACGTCGTTCAAATCATGGACATTGACGTCCTCGTCTACCACTATGAAAAACTTGGTAAGCGAGAGTTGGCCCATTCCCCATAAACCCATCATTACTTTTTTTGCTTGTCCTGGATATCTCTTTTTGATTGAGATTATTGCCATTCCCTGGAACCATCCTGAAGCAGGCATTGCAAAGTCTATCACCTCTGGATGGAACATTTTGATCAAAGGCAAAAAAGAGCGTTCAATTACCTTGCCGATGTACGCATCTTCTAAAATTGGTTTTCCAACTATGGTAGTGAGATATACTGACTTTTGTTTTCTCATTATTCCTGTAAGTGTAAAGGTTGGATATGGTTCAGGTGGAGTATAATATCCGGTATGATCACCAAATGGTCCTTCTGTTCTAATGTCTGCCGGGTCTACATATCCCTCTAACACCATTTCTGCATTTGCTGGAACTTCCAGGTCCACTGTTTTGCATTTGACTGTCTTGATTCCCGTCTTTCTTGTAATTCCTGCAAATACATACTTGTCAAGTCCTTCTGGTACTGGCGCTACTGCTGAAAATACAGTGGCAGGGTCTGAACCAATTATTATTGCAGCCTCAATCTTATTTCCTGTCTCTTTTTTTATATCGTAATGGTGTGCACCACGCTTGTGTTTTTGCCAATGCATGAGAGCATGGGTGTCATCTACTATCTGCATTCTGTAAACTCCTAAATTTCTCACACTGGTTTCTGGATGTTTGGTTGCAATCAGTCCAAATGTAATAAATCTGCCAGCATCTTTTGGCCATGATTTTAGTATTGGAATTTTTCCAAATGATGGGGTGTTTTCTATTACTTCTGTAACCGGACCATTTTTTTGGAGTTTTGGTGCAATATCTGTCATTTTTGAGAGCTCTGGAAGTTTTCTTAATTTGTCAAAAATTCCAGTAGGCATTTCCATTCTTGTCATGTCTGAAATTCTTTGTCCAATCTCTGTAAAATCATTCATCTCTAATCCAATCTCAAGTCTTTTCATGGAACCAAATGCATTTCCAAGTACGGGCATATCGTAATCTTTTACATTTTCAAAAAGAATGGCAGGACCATTTGAGTACATTACTCTGCTGAGGATCTCGGAAATCTCTAGATTGGCATCTACTTGGGTCTTTATTCTTTTGAGTTCTCCGGCATTTTCTAGTTTTTCTATAAACTCTACAAGATCCTCAATAGGCACATTATCTAATGAATTTACATAATGTATTAAGCTTAACTGGATTTTATGTTGTCTTTTTAAAAAATATCTAACACGAGAACTTTAATTATACTGTCAAGAAAATGCCATCAAGTTGGCAGAACAAAAATGTCCAGTTTGTGGAGGTCAGGGAAAGATTGCATTACTTGATACACAATGCTCGTTTTGTAATGGGACTGGGGAATACTCTAAAACTGCTGACAGTTATATGAAATCACACATCTGTCAATGTATCTTTCTTGATAGGATAACATGTCCGCTTTGTGGTAAAAGATGTCATCATGACACTCCTAACAAACCAAAAGTTCTGATTAGTCCTATCTAAAATATTGGAGGAAGTTCATTCTTTTTATCGTGTCCACCAGATCCAAATCTACAGTAAAAACATTGGTCTGACTGCATGTACTTGAGTTGCTCTATCTTTATTGCTCCTATTTTAAGAGAAATCTTTGTCAGAATTCTATATTTTAGTGGCATTGATGGTATAACTTCATTGAGATACACCTTGTAATGATCGGGACAGAACTTGAGTGTTATATTGCTTGGTTCCTTTGAAGACTTGCTGACTGTCCTTGCAACCCCTATTTGTTCTCTAATGTACTCGTGTTTGGGGCATGGACAATTCCTTCCTCCTGGATGTTGGTAAGCTGGGGTATTTTTCCAATCAAAGCCAGGATATTCCTTCTCAAAGTCGTCCAATGCCTAAATGATGGCTTTGCTTCATATAAAACTTCTATGAATTGTGGCAAACCTACTCATGATCAAAATGTAAATAAACTGCTATATCTCACAACTTTACATGTCTAAAGAAGTCCAGCCTAAAAAAACACGTTCTACTAAAAAGGTTACCGAAGGATCTAACACTGCAGAACTTGAAGCCAAGATTGCAGAACTTGAAGCAAAACTTGCAAACCTGTCATCACAGGTAAAACCAGCAGAATCTAAACCTGCTCAAGCAAGTTCATCCAAGCCAGAACCAAAACCACAACAACGACCAGCAGCATCAGGTCCAACTCATGGTACACTTCCAGCAGGATTCAAATCATCTGAACCAAAACCAGAGCCAAAGCCAGAACCAAAACCACAACAACGACCAGCAGCATCAGGTCCAACTCACGGTACACTTCCAGCAGGAATGAAACCAGCTCCAAAACCAGAAGCAGCACCAGAACCAACACCTAGTGCAGCAGAGCCAATGGTAGGTGAAGTAGCTCCTGCATATGCAAAGATTAGCTCAACAGGTTACACTGGTAACAAGTATTTTGCAACAAGAAAGAGATTATCATATCATCCAGCAAACAAACAGTTTACCGGTGCTGCATCTAGTACAACAACTGCGCCACCGCCAGCTGCAGAGCCACCTAAACCAAAATCTACTTTTAGAACTACACTTCCAGCAGGATTCAAGCCTTAAAGGCATCTAGCACTTCTTGTGCGTGACCTACAGGTTTTACTTTTTCAAAAACCTTTAGGATTTTTCCTTTTTCGTTTATCAAAAAGGTAGTTCTGTTTACACCCATGTATTCGCGACCCATGAATTGTTTCTTGCCCCATACTCCAAACTTTTTTGCTACATCTTTTTCTGTATCTGCAAGTAAGATGAATGGAACCTTCATTTTTTCACCAAATTTTTTATGAGATTCTTCATCATCCGGGCTTATACCGATTATCTCAATTCCTTCTGACTTGAATTTTTTATAATCTTGAGCAAACTCGGCAGCTTCTGTGGTACATCCTGGTGTAAAGTCCTTTGGGTAAAAATAAACTACATATTTTTTTCCTTTGAGATCTGATTTTTTTACAATCTTGCCTTCAGAGTTTTTTAACTCAAAATCTGGAACCAAGTCATCTTCTGATAGCATTCAAAGGTAGTTTGATGTCGTTCCCTATTATTTTTTGCCTGTTTATTTCGAATGTTTTATATTGTATGTTCTAAGGTCAAAGTGAGTGATGGTTAACATTCGTGCATGGCTTGCGGAAGCAATAGGCACATACGCCCTTGTCTTCTTTGGTCCATTGTCTATAATTTTATCAGTAGCATATTTTGGCTCTATTCTCACTATTCCTTCACTTGTAGTAATAGCACTTGCACATGGTGCAGCAATAGGATTGATGGTCTATACATTTGGCCATGTATCTGGATGTCACATCAACCCTGCTGTCACAATATCCATGCTTGTGACAAGAAGAATCAACATCAAGGATGGGATTGGATATATTATATCTCAGATAATTGGTGCAATTGTTGCAGCATCAACACTAAAGGCAATATTGCCACAACTTGGAGACAAGGTACACTTTGGAACCCAGGGAGGACCAAGTGCCATAATAAACAACAGCGTAGTCTCTGGTTTTACACTTGAAGCAATTTTCACATTCTTCTTGGTTACTGTCATATTCATGACTGCTGTGCACAAAAAGGCACCAGCAGGAATGTATGGTCTTGCAATAGGTGGAATGATATTTTTACTTCACTTGGTAGGTGTACCGCTTACAGGGGCAAGTATGAATCCTGCAAGAACCTTGGGACCTGCAATAATCTCAGGTTACTGGGACTATCACTGGATGTACTGGGCTGGACCAATTGTAGGCGCAGTAATTGCAGGTTTGATAATGAACTATGTCTTTGTGAAAAAAGCTGAAAAAGAAGTTTCTTAAGCTTTTGGAATATATTATAACGGGTCTGTGCTGAATTTTATCTGTGGACCCGTAGCACAGCTTGGATAGTGCGGACGCTTGCGGAGCGTCAGGTCGTGGGTTCGAGTCCCCCCGGGCCCGCTACTATAATCTTCTTTTTATGATTCTGTCAGGCATGATATCTCTCATTGTCAGTCTCTATGGAGGTAGTATTTTCTAGAAAAAAGCATGTATCTTTATTTTGTCTGTAATTGTATATTGTCATCATTACTGAAAATTAGATCTTGTTTAATAATAGAGATGATAAAATAGAATAGTATGACTAGAGATATGAGAGGAATCTGTGTCGAATGTGGATATCAAGTCAGAGGAGACACATTAGACGATTTAGATGAGAGCTTTACATTACATTTTGAAAATGATGGACATGATACTTACTACTTTATAGATAAAGAAGGCAAAAAAATAGAACGAGATGTTTCTAAATTATAATATCTTTTAGTTATCTCGTAACTGTTTGTAATAAAAAATTAAGAAAGGAGTTTTGTATCTATTCTGAAATTGTAATGCGAAAGATTTTGGCCTCTTGGTCAGGGCAGTCATTCTTGCCTCTGGGAAGGTGGCCAATCTTATCTGCAACATCCATGCCGCTCTTTACCTCTCCAAATGCTGTATACTGACCATCAAGGAACGTACTATCGCCTGTTACAATGAAAAACTGTGAACCTGCACTGTTTGGATCATCAGATCTTGCCATGGATACAACGCCTCTAATGTGGGGTTTGGAATTAAATTCTGCCTTTATGGAATATCCTGGTCCTCCCATTCCCCAACTATTCTTGTCTGGTTGTTTTGTGTTTGGATCTCCTCCCTGAATCATAAATCCGGGTATTATCCTGTGAAAAAGTATGCCATCATAAAAATTGGACTTGGCCAGTTTGATAAAATTCCTTACAGTCTCAGGTGCATAATTTGGTAATAGTTCAAAAACAATGTTCCCAAAGTTGGTCTCTATTGTAGCTTGTGGCACATTTTACAAACAGTCATTTTTATCATAAGAGTCTTTCTTCATTGCTATATCCATAAGGAAGAGCATTGCGCTAAGGTGGATAAACCTGATAAGTAAATTATAATGATACAATAATCGTGGTTCATTGAAGAGATCGGCAACGATGATAATACTTGCTAACATTACAGTCCATGCAAAATAATCTCAAATTATTCTTGGATTGTATCTTATTTTATACCTGAACATACTTCGCCTAGTATGTTTGAATTGTATTCCCCAAGTTGTGGCCTGATACTACTGCGCGGAATGATTTTACAAACCACATTTGGTAAAAGATAGTCTCCTACCACATAAACTCCTATCAGGAGAAGTCCTATTAGAATCAAAAGTCCGAATGGTATTTGCACTACTAATCCTAGTAAAGTTGCATGTAATAATCATTTATTTTCAGAATGTGTTCATCTCAAAACTTATAATGATTAAAACTAAGGACAATTATGCTGAAATTCAAATGCAAAGATGTTGGTTTTGAATGCGATTTTGTAGCAAAAGGAAAAACAGAAGATGAAATACTATCTCAATGTGCAATACATGCAACAAGAGATCATGGCATGAAACAAGAGGAAATCACAGATGAATTAAGAGGCAAAATCAAAGCCAATATTCATAAATCCTTGTTCTGATTTTATAAATAGAAAATATAAATGGAATTCTGTAACCGCAATTATCTTGATATTGATTTGTTATCAAGTATGATATTTGTAGATTTACCTATTATGTTACCAAATTAATTCCAAGTTGATGAAAATTTCTATAGTAATTGCAAGTATTGTTTTCTTATTCTTTCCATTATGTTCTGCAAATGGTGACAATATTCTGACTCCTCCATTTGTACATGCCATAGTGACCAACCCAATCTCGGTATTTGGAAAAACATACAATCTACAAGTGGATAACATGAATTATCCTCTATACTATGGATTTCATTATACCAGTGCGACGGTATCAAAGATATCAGTCGTCCCTGAATCCAATTCTGTTCAAATATCTCTACAAAATGTAACAGAAACCGACACCATGTGGGTCTACATTCCCCAGTCAATCATATCTTCAGATAGCAATCAGTTTCTACTTTCTGTGGATGGAAAAAACACTTCCTATGAGATTGCAACTTATAGTCATTCAACAATACTGGGATTCACTGTTAATGCAAATGCACATGAGGTTCAAATCCAGGTACTAGGGTAATACCTGAATTTTCTACATCTGTATTCTCTGTAGCAGTGATAGGCTTTGTATCTATTCTGGTATTAAGATTCTATCGACCACTAAAGATGTAATATCTATTCTGTGGCTACTCGTATGAGCTCACCCATCTGTTTGCCTTTTCCTTGCGATATTGCAGATATTCCTCCTGTCAAACTTTCGGTTGTAATACCTTTACTCCCAAGCACTTTGACTGCATTTAATGATGTGTATCCTGCCATGCAAACAAGAAGAGACTTGTGAGTTCCTTCTAATGCCTTGTTGATCTCATCAGGTATTTGTTGAGTTGCAAGAAGCTTTTCAACATCTCTTGCCTTTGGAACAAAGACTTTGCTCTTGTCAACTCCCAAGGTTTTAGCAATCATTTCTATTCCTTCTTCTTTTGGAGTGTATTGGGTATGAATCCAAATTACTTTATCATAGTCTCCTACACTTGAAACTGCTTCTTGTAGAGAGACTTGGATTCTATTTTGTTTCTTACTTGATGATTCAAGATTCTTTTTGTACTTTTGTATGCCGTCTGCAACTATGACTATGAAATTACCGCCAAACCCTCCAAAGTTTGCCATCTGCATTACTGCATACAGTGCAAGAGCACTGCTTTCTCCCATGTCATATCCTTTGTCTGCAAAAAACTTGAGCAAACGCTTGGCTTGCTCAAAATCCACTTCATGTTGTCCTGCATATCTGTCAGGCTCGTAAAATCTCAATCCTGATGCCTTGTCTTTTGTCCTAATTCCTGCTACGTCCTGGCCTCCAACTGGAAATACCACATGCAGGGATTTCTTTCCATATTTTTCTGTGATGTATCTACTCAAACCCCCTGATGTACCGCCTGTACCAAAGGTACACACTATTCTATGGTTCTCTAGAGATTGTCCTTTTTCATGTAATTGTTGATCTATTTCCGGCGCAGTAACCACCCTGTGTACCTCTGTATTCATATCATTATCATATTGCTCAGGGCAAAAACAATTGTAAATTTTCGCAAGAAGTTTTGCTAGGTTGATGATGTCTTGTTTGGCCAAAAGTTCTTGCACTTCTGAGCTTGCCTTGTCAAATACTGTAGGATCAAATCCAAGCTCTGATAATTGTGATCTGATGTTTGCTGCAGTGGCCCTTGCAGCCAAGACGTTTGGATTTTCCTTCATTCCTGGGGCAGGACAAATATCCATATCCAAATTTATGATTCGAATCTTTTCATTTCTCAATTCTTCGAAAACACCTTCTTGCAATTTTCTTGACACCAGAGCAACTACATCAAGTCCAATCTTAGTTAGCTGTCCTAGTGCTATTCCAAAATTTCCTGATGTTGCTTCAAATATTGTCTGTCCGCTTTTGAGTCTGCCTGATGTAATGGCGTCATGAATTATGTTTACTGCTGGCCTTACCTTGATTGAACCTGCAAGTAAATTCGAGTCAAACTTACCAAAAATGTGAAGATCTTTATCGTCCAAGTTTAGGTTAAACTCTTTTTTTGCACACTCTTTCAGGTCATGGGTTATGTCTTTTAGTGGAGTTGCGTTTGCTATGATTCCATTCTCTTCATGTGGAACTTTACTCCAGATCTCTTTTTGAAAACGCTCAAGCAAAACATTGTCGATATCACTTGTTCCCAATTTTACCAGTCGAGCTGTGTTGGATAAGAAGATCTTATAAAATATACCATAGTCTTCCAATGGTGTTTTAGGGTTCACAACTTGATATGTCATCTTTTAATTTGGTTGATTCTAGACTTATTGTATGCCATCTGACAAATTAGGACAATTTCGCAATACTAAATGCATTAATCTTGAGACATACAGAAAAGATGGCCGGGCAGTACAAACACCTGTATGGTATGTCATAGATGATGATGTCATCTATGTGTCAACACCTGCAACTACTGGGAAGATAAAGCGACTGACTGCCAACAAGCATGTCAGAATTGTTCCCTGTAATTTCAGAGGAGATCCTAAAGGTGATTGGGTTGAGGCAACAGCCTATTTTGCAAACAAATCAGAATCTGAAAAAGCAATTGTGCTTCGCAAGAAAAAATATGGACTGATGGCAAAACTCATACAAATTGTTGTGTACAAAAAAGGCACCTCTGTCGTATTTGGAATCAAAATATGACATTCAATACATCATAACATTAAAACCCAAGGTGGTAAAAAACTGGTACAAAAACAGACTCTTTACAATGGATAATTTCAGAAATGAAATGAACACTGTATCTGGATTATGGTTGATTATTTTTTCCTGTACATTCTGTGTTTGTGCATTGCCATGCGGTATCTCCATAGTCAAAGTAGCTGTATGATATTTTACAACTATACTGTATGATATGTCATTATATTTTGCTAAAAATGATGTGTCCCGCATTGCATTGTCTATTATCTTCAAGTCTGCAATACCTTTTGTATCATAATCTGAAAATATTCCTACGTTTGGTTGAATCTCAAGTAATGTTATGGGACCTGATGCCCCGCTTATTGATAGAGTTCTATGTCTTCCACTACTATCTGAGAATCCTGTCTGTATTGCATTGTTCTGTGCCTCTACTACCTTAACTCCTTGGGGTCGGGGATTTGTTGTCAATATACCGTTATGATTAAACATCAATAATGTCAAATTCCCACTAATATCCTGCATTCCTATAGTTCCATCAGCATCTGCAACTCCGTTTCTTGAAAATGCTTCATAGTATACAGTGCTATTTGTCATAGATGTGCCCCAAGTCCAAGAATCCTCTTCTGTGGGGTCTATGTTTAACTGCGGATCAAGCAAGTCTGCCTGTACTTCCGCTCCCTGTGGTAATTCAATTCTGTTAGTTAATCCCTTGATTAAATTTCCTGGAATTCTATCAAATACAAGATCAACTGATTGCACTCCTCCTGCTTTTTGATATTGTATTGTGACAGTTTCTGGAAATCCTGAAAAATCATATAGTTGAATTATAGGCCATGCATTTGAAAACGCAATATTGTTTGAAGCAATCTGACCTAATTTTCCTCCTGGTGCCTGTCCATTTAGTGTCGTGTTTTGTTTTATAACATGGTTAAGTAAGGTTCCACCTACAATATTTGTTACACCTGCAATGTTATTGGAAGTACATGTTCCAAGTGTCTGGGTTCCATTTGACGCCCCACTAAAATGTCTAGATACTGCAATTCCTTCTGTCTCTGAAAAATCCACTCCTGTTGCTATTGCAGATCCACTTGAACAAAATTGTCCAAAGTCTAAACCTTTTCCGGAATTACTTGTCTGTGTTGCATCCGCATATTGGGCTTGTTTCATGTCTGCAAAATATGCATGCCAGTTGCCATCTGTAGTTTGTGCCATTCTTAATCTTTTTCCATTTATTGTAACTATTGGTTCTCCATATGCTTGATCCAGTCTGTTTATGTCCGGGTCAGATACTATAACTTCAATGACTTGTGGTCCTGCAAAATAGTTCTTGAATAGTGAATTTTCCGCTGAGACATACAAATTAGGATTTGATGAAATGTGTTGAGTTGGTTCTAATTTTGGTAGTAACCCTTCCATCCCGTTTGCTTGTGGTGTATTGACAACAAAAAATGTAATACTCACCAATGCTATTGTGCTAAACAATATTATACGTTGTATATCTTGCAATTGTCTTGCTTATTTTCTTGTTCGTTTTATGTATTATTGATGTCTCTGAGAAATCTGCATGTAATGACATTGGTTAGGAATTTGTGAAAAATTACATAAATTATGATATTTATGATATATTTTTCATACTTTTTATTCAATTATCATAAAAGTTATAATATACATATGTATTTCTCCATATATGGAGAATATGTATCAATCTTTTGCTTTAATTAGTGAACTCTATGGAGATGGAAAATGGCATTAGTACAAAGTCTACCTAAATCTAATCTCAGTATGGTGGCTCTAAAGCAATGCAGGACATTTTTTTCTATATTGAAATCTAGAACATTAGTCTATGTTTTCGTTCTTGCAGCACTTGGCACTTTTTTTGTAGATTCTGGAACAAAAATTCCAGATATTTTTGTACTTGCCAAACTTAGTATATCTGTATATTTTCTCGCACTTGCTACTTATCTCTACAACGATCTTACGGATTATGATGTAGATAGCGTAAATGATAGACGTACTGTAAGCTCCACAAGATCCTATTATTATCAAATTTTGTATCATACGCTAGGATTTTTCATTGTGTCTGTACTTCTGGCATTTTCAATAAATATGCAAACCGGTATTTCGTCTCTTGGTTTTCTAGCCCTGGCAATATTGTACTCTCACAAAAGAACTCACCTCAAAGATCGATTTGTGTGGAAAACTGTTGTCACCGCAGCAGGAGGCAGCATAGCTGCATTTATGGGATTTTTTGCATCAAACGCATTTTCCTATTTGGGTTTGGTATCTCCTGTTATTGCATTTATGTTTTGGTTCACCTTGGGTCCATTAGGAGATGTAAATGATATTGCGGGTGATAAAGCAAGCGGTAGGCGCACATTTCCTATAGTTCTTGGTGTGAATAACACATTCAAGCTTATGCATTCTGTTATATTTTCACTAATGTTGCTTATTTCATCTTTGTATTATCTTAATTTGATTAATGTGGTTGGAATGATTCTGAGCCTAACTGCATGTATATCTGTCTCATTTGTCATAATGCGAGTTTCAAAGAACTACCAAGAAAAAAAAGTGGTGAAACAGACTAGAACGATTCTGAGATATAGTTTATTTTTAATTCAGATTATGTTTATTGTAGGCACTGTTGTGACTAATGTATAACTGGCTTTCTAGGAAGATCTGGTTATCACTTGAGGTGGTTCTTCTTTTGCTTTGGACCAAAGCGTCTCTACATAGCCTTGCATCTGGTTGGCTAGATGTTTGTCTGTTGAAAAAACAGCCATTCTAAATTTGTTTGAATCATACGAGTCAACTATCTCTATGCCAATATTTTTCTTGTCAACAATCAACACGCAGAATGGAACATCAACATATTTGCGCTTCATTGGTGTTGGATAGTATGGATTGGAAACAACTTTTATCCTCTCCTTGTGATTTTTATCATTGCTTTTTATCGGTCCTGCTTTTTCGAAGAAACCTTTTATGAGGTTTGTATCTGACAAAACCCTTACAGATATTCCGCTGTTTGCTTTTTTAATCATTGTGTTTATTATCAACTCATTTGTGAATCTGGAAACCAATACAATTTCTTTTTCTGCAAATTCCATGATCTCTAAAACTTTAGACACCATTTCCTCCCATGACCATGCAACTATAGATGGTTTAGAAGTATCCTGAATCTCTGAACTAATTTGTGGTTCTACCTTTGACATGAAATCCATAATGTCCTTATCGCTGAATTTTGGATCTGATTTTAGTACATCTACCATCTGAAGATATTTTGAATTTTTAATGTTGTTTGTAAGGCCTATGATATGTTTCTGATATACAACTCTGCCAAATGCAGTCTGCGTGTATGTTTCATTGCGTTTTGTAATTAATCCTAAATCTACTAGTTGTTTCAGTCTTGTATAGTACTGTTTCTTTGTAAGACCAATTCTTGTAGGTGTGTCAATTTCTGACCTAATTCCTTCTTCTGACATCTGGAAGATTGTTAGAGCATCATCTTTTGATAAGACCGATAATACATCAGTTAACTGTGACATTAGTTTGGAGTTGTCACTTATGTCATGCACTGCCTTGTCTGTTTTTTCTATTCTTTCTGTAATCGTCTTCATGTTCTGTTGTATATACCAACACTAGTGGAATATATTAATTTTGGTGAATTCCACCCTAGATTTCCCATTAAATGCATGATTTATGCCTACGATCCACTTTATATTTTGGATATTCTTCCCTACGGTTAGTAAATATGGAGCCTAAAAACCCCTTAAATAGGGAATACGGTACACTTGATTGTATGAAAAATAATGGAAATTTAAAAACTGTTCTTGTTGTGGATGATAATCGTGATGTCTTGTCATTACTTGTTGAATTATTGGAATTAAAGAAATTCCAAGTTGTTGGAACTGCACATAATGGAAAAGAAGCTGTGGCACTTTATGAAAAACTTCGTCCTGATATCACTTTTCTTGATGTAATAATGCCTGACACTGACGGGATTTATGCCCTCTCAATGATTAGAAAAATAAATCAAGAGGCAGTAGTAGTAATGGTGACTACAGACCTTTCACAAGATACTGCAGACCAAATTGAGGATCTTAGAGCAAATGCTGTAATCTACAAACCCTTTGACATTGATAATCTGGTGCAAACTGTACGTGAGATTGAATCTAGCCTGCATTCTACAATTAGATCTACTGATTGATTTGCTAATCTGTAATTGTGTTTCGTAATGCCTGCAGATTAAAGTAAACTCTCTCTGTTCATTCTTCTGATTTTTCCAACTCTTTGCATAACTTCTTGTATTCTTCTATTGTCTCTCCAAACAATGCAAATGCCTTGCCAATTTCTGCCTGTGCCATCTCAAACCTCATTGTTTTTTCTACCAAATATGATTGGTCTTTTGGATCAAGTCCTGTATCTTCCCAAATTTTCTGTATGTTCTTAATCTTTGTTTGAAGAAGGTTTTCATTCATGTCTATTTTCTTCTTTATCTTATCAATTTGGATCTGATCAGTCAATGCTTATTCTGGAGTATGTCTCCTAGTTAAAACTCATTTCAGGGTTGGCATGTTGTGAAATTTTGACCTCAACTGATAACATTGATGAATCTTTTCCTTAAATAGGAATTTTTCAAGTTTACAAAATGCCATATGAAGAAATCTACTTTCAAAGACTGAAAGAAGAAAACCCTGAAGAATATCAAATAGTGGAAATAGAAAAATCAACATAACTCTATTTCCCATCTTTTGACATTATTTGAAAATAGGAATAAAATAATAAAATAAATTAATTTTTGATTTATTGCATTGAATCTGTCAAGGACTTTGTTACCGTTATTCCTTGATCGTTTGTCACTGTAACCATCTTTGTACCCTCTGGCGGAGAAAACATTGGATGCTCTCCCGGGTTCAAAACCGGTAAAGTGTCAGATGTTGTCCCATAGTCTATCTTGACATTTGTCAAAGGCGAAGAACCTGTGTTTTGCACATAGATACGAACAACATTTCCTACTCCCATGACCATCTCTGTTCTTGGTTCTACAGTCAATGCGTATTGTTCAGTGGCAGGATGAATTGCAAATATCACAATTACTGCTATTGCAACTGCGACTCCTCCACCTATTGCGCCATAAATTACTGGCTTTACCATGTTGTGTCAAACTGGACCAATCTCGCAGGTAATTTAAGGGTGGTGCTATGATTTTGCTTTCTTTGTCTTTTTTGCTTTCTTTTTGTTTCTATAGTGCCACAAGAATATGAAAAAGCCTATGGCACTTGATACAATGGTGCCTACACCGACTACTGGTGCTATGAAAAAGTCGCCAAGCCATATGCCATTTGCATCTCCCATCTCCATCATTCCTCTGTGCCTTGCAAATATGCTAATCGAATCTTGTATTGAATGCGTCTTGTTGGACTTGTCAAGATATGTTCCATTGATGTAAATTGTCGCATGAGTTGGTATGTCAAGATCTTTTGGAGTGCTCACAATGAATTCAAAATCGGAACTTTTTCCAGTATCCAGACTTGATAACAACAATGATTTTCTACCATCTAAATTGATATCCTGAGAGTATGTAAAAATCTGCAAATTCTGAGCAGTAGCACCCTGATTTTTTACAGTTCCTTTTATGGAAAACGGTTCTCCTGAGAATACATTGCTTGGGGACTGGATATCAAAACTTAGGACTGGATTTGATTGAACATTTATTCTAAAAGCTTGTGCAAATGTATACTTGACTGGATTTGCATCAAACAAGCCTTTGATGAAATATGTTGCCTGCATGTTGACAACAAAAGTTCCATCTGGCATGTCATTTTTTATTTTCATCTCAAAGTTATTGCCAAAGGTAGAATCTTTTGCAAGTTTTGCAAGGCTGAAAGTATTGTTTGCCATGTATAGTCCAGGTGACGATACTGTAAGGGTTATGTTTGAGATCTGGTCTGATGTTGCCTTTGTTATTGTTGATATGACAAAGTTATCTCCTGGTTTTACTGTATCAGGATAATCCAGTGTTATCTGCAAGTTTGGGTCTATCATGCTGCTTTGCAAGGCATACACAGGAGATGCTATGCTTACAACCAAAGCAAATACCAAAAACAGGCATATGATATTTTTAGATGTAGACAAGCCCAACCAGAAATTATGAGGATATTGTGGGCTTTTATTGATATGTTTTTGACTGAGGCATTGCATACAAGCCTGATAAAAGATATCTGTTGTGCTGATCTGACCAAGTTGATCACCTGGTTACATTTTCGATGGTTTATCTAGGCATTGGCATGTTGTAATGATGTCATGAAAGCAAAATTCAAGACTGTATGTTCAGAATGTAATGCACAAATCAGATCTGGTGAAGAGATAGCAAAGAGTCCTTCGGGAAAATGGGTACACAAGTATTGTACTTCAACATCTGATGATCTTCCATAATGCGCTTTGTTCTGATTTACTGGATATATTTTAGAACTTTTTCTATGTTTGTCTCTATGGGCATAGCTGTATCGATTGTAATATGTGGCAATTTGACAGACTCGTAGATCTTTTTCATCTTGTGGTATATTTCGCTAGTTGCATCTGAATAGTCATTTTTACGAGATTCTAATCTTGATAGTGCTATATTTTCAGGGCACGTGCATTCTATGATTTGAAAGTCTCTATCATCAAGACCCATTTTCTCTTTTATGGTCACTCTTGATTTCTCCTTGTTAAAAGTTGCATCCAAAATACAGCTTACTCTTATGTCGTTGAGGTATTTTGCAATAACTGCCATTATGTCATAAATTAATTTTCTTTCAAATGCAGAATATGTTGGATTTTGCAATATCTCTTTTCTAATCTTGTCTGAAGACAATATGACTGCATTAATCCTTGGGGCAATTTTGTTTGCAATTGTACTCTTTCCCACTCCTGGAAGGCCACAAATTATCACTATCATATATTGGTAAATATCCAATCTATTTACTGAATTTATATAATTTCATATTGTATATACAAAAAGAAAGTGTTTATCCCAGAGCTCGTGAATGTTTCTGGGTATGAGGCCTTTCTCCTGGGAATTTTCTTCTCATATGACCTGATGGTCTTGAATAGAGTAATTCCAAAAACCATGCCTCATGTTCAATCTCTTCTCTTAGAATATCTTTTGCAACATCATATGTGGCAGGATCTTTTCCATGTGTCATAAGACAAACCTTGTTCCAGTTCACAATTGCTCCTTGTTCTGCCTTGAGGCATTTTTCCAAGATTGCTTTTGTGTCTATTGGATTTGTTGGAAGTTGTAAGAATTCACAGCCTGACATCTTGATAAATTCTTGCGCATCAAGTGGAAGTTTTCCACCAAGCTCGTATATTCTTGACAAGCAGGATTCAAAGTGGCTCAAATCCTCTAATCTTGCATCTTCAATTATTCCCTTGAGTGCTTCACCTTCCATGCCCACACAATGAGCTCTAAGATTTGTGAAGTAATAGTATGCAGTAAACTCTACTGATGCATTGTAAACTAGTGCCTTTATCAGCTCTTTTACATTTACACCATTTTGTTCTAGTACTTTTACTCCTATTGCATTTGGTTCTTTGACCATGTGAAATTTCAAGGCTATAGCCGATATAAGCAAATCGATAGAGTTACCATCAAGATTTATATCATTAGTATGCTAATCATCAGTATACTACATATGACTAGATATGATTTTGAAAACAGCATTGGATTTATTGTTAATGCAACGGCAAAGGCGTTTCAACGTTCTTTTGATGTAGAATTGAGAAAAAATGTCGGAGTTACGCTTAGCCAATGGCGTGTAGTATGGGCATTGATGACGCAGCCTGGCCTAACGCAAAAGGAATTGGCAGATAAGGTGGGAATCGAGGGTGCCACACTTGTTCCAATCATAGACAAGATGGAAAAAGAAAACTTGCTAAAAAGAAAACCTGACTCAAATGATAGAAGAGCAAACCGTATCTATATAATGCCAAAGGCTGATTCACTGTGGGCGTCAATGATGGACTGTGCCATTAAGATACGTAAATCTTCTACAAAAAATATCTCTGATGAAGATGTACAGATAACCCTTGAAACATTACGCAAAATATCGAGAAATTTGATGACCCTCTCAGAACTTGACGCAATCCAAACAAAGAAAACCAATAGGACTTGATGAGATGAAAATTTTACAATCAAACACTGATGGTCTGCAGGAAAAAATCTCCTCATCTGCGTGGAAGACGCTTGCAATTCTGAGTCTGATTGCAACAATGGTAATGTATGCCGAGACAATGCTAGTTCCAGCAATTCCTGATTTGATAAAAGATTTCCACATATCTTACGGCATGTCATCTTGGATTTTGACTACATATCTGATTGCGGGTGCAATAATGACTCCAATTACCGGTAAGCTTTCTGACATCTATGGGCGAAAAAAAGTCTTACTCATTGTGATGGGAATATATGCACTTGGCGTATCACTTGGAGGTTTTGTAACTGATATTTATCAAATGCTTGCAATACGCATCATCCAGGGAATAGGAATGTCAATGTTCCCAATAGCATTTGGAATAATTAGAGAATTATTTCCTAGAAGCAAACTTGCAATAGGACAGGGCATAATAACCTCGATGTTTGCTGCAGGTGCAGTAATTGGACTTGTTGCAGGAGGCCATCTAATACAAAACTTTGGCTGGCATGCTACCTTCTTTTCTATAATACCTATTGTATTGTCATTATTGGTGATAATTACACGGTTCATACATGTGGATGATTCACATCTTCAACCAAATGGCACCAGTGTATCTAAAAACAAGATTGACGTACAGGGGGCAATAACGCTTGCAATTTCAATTAGTGCATTTTTGATGGCATTGACAATGGTTGAAAACAATGATTCATCCAGTCTAGTCGCTATATCTGGGGTAGTGGCAATTGGCATTGTCTACATGGTGTTATTTGTAGTGATAGAAAAAAGATCAAGTGCACCACTTGTAAATTTGAAAATACTTGCAAACAGGATAATTCTGCCTGCAAACATCATGGTAATGATTGTTGGATTGTCCATGTTTATGGTATTTC
>JAGWGS010000040.1 GCA_028867235.1 Nitrososphaerota archaeon
GTTTTGAGATTCAAAATATTTTGTTAGACTATATCCCGAAGGAAGAACTAGGAAGAGATATTTTTCATCTGATCATTACAACAAAACTTGGATGTACTTATGATTATGGTGATTATAGATATCATGGGAGAGCTGTAATTTGCTCAAATCCAGCCATCATATCTACAACAGGAATCATAGAGGCGCCAGCAAAGCCACGTGAATACTACATGTTTTTGCAACAAAAAATGGCACTAGGTTTGAACTTAGATGCATTAAAAGAACAATTCAAAGGCAGGTTTCTTGAGTACCACGACAAGAGACTAGATACAATCATTAGAGGATATGCACTTCAAGCCATTTTTTATTACATTACTCTTGATCCATTCTGTCAGTCTAAGGAATGTATTTTATACAATGCACATTGGCAAGAAGATCTTATACATACACAGACAAAATCCGGTAAGCTTTGTGATCTGCACAAAAAAATTTTGGATGAGATCAGAAATCATGCATAATTTAAATATGAACTTGAATGAATTGAGTTGTGCAAGCAGAAGTAAAAGCAGAGAATAAAAAAGCAGAAACTAGAAAAAAATTTGATGTGATAATTATAGGGGCGGGCCCTGCAGGATATACAGCTGCAATATACGCGTCACGGGCAAAACGTGATACTTTGATAGTATCGGGAATTTTACCAGGAGGACAATTGATGCTTACAACCGAAGTAGAAAATTTTCCAGGATTTGCAAATGGGATAATGGGACCAGATCTCATGACAACTATGCGACAACAAGCAGAAAGAATGGGCACCACTATCATAGATGATGAAGTTGTAAATGTAGATTTTAGGCACAATCCATTTAAGATACTCACATACTCAGAAGAATACGAAGCAGATGCAGTAATTATTGCAACAGGTGCAACACCAAGAAAAATAGGCGTGAAAGGCGAACAAGAGTACAGTGCTAAGGGAGTATCATATTGTGCTACATGTGATGGACCATTTTTTAGAAATCAAGATATTGTAGTAGTAGGAGGAGGAGACTCTGCCATGGAAGAAGCCATATTTCTCACAAAATTTGCAAACAAGGTTCACCTAATACACAGAAAAGACAAACTCAGAGCAAGTAAAGTAATGCAAGACAGAGCATTTGAAAACAAAAAAATACAATTCCACTGGAATACCACAATAGATGAGATAAAAGGTAATCAAAAAGTAACTCAGATCATAATCAAAGATACGACAGATAACAATACAAAAACATTAGACATAGGCGGTTTGTTTGTAGCAATAGGACATGAGCCAAATACAAAACTATTCCAAGGTCAGATAGAGTTTGATTCTCAAGGATATATTGCATTAAAAAATCATACCCAGACAAATATTGAAGGAGTCTTTGCTGCAGGTGATGTTCATGACCACAGATACAGACAAGCAATCACCGCAGCAGCATTTGGTTGCATGGCAGCAATAGACGTAGACAAATATCTTGCAGAACACAAAAAATAATCAAGCAGTTTGTACTTTGGAGATGTGTTTTGAATTCTTTAACGCGGATTCAAATTCTTCTTCTGAGAATATCTTTTGTTGAGTGTACAAACTTTTGAATTTTCTACCATCGTCTGCAAATATTCCAACTGCACAACCACTTTCTATATGGTATTTTTTCATGGCAGTGTATACCGCAGCAGATGAAGGACTTACAAGCATCTTTTCTTTTACAAAGATATCCTTTACAGAAATAAATGCCTCTTGATTTGTTATAGTTATCCAATCATCAACAACTGTTTCTCGTTTGATAAACAAGTCAGGCTTGGCAGATTCTTCAAAGTTGCGCAATCCTTGAATAAGATGATTTTGTTGCGGTTGCACTGCAATGACTTTGATGTTTGAATTCTTTTCTTTCAGATATGCCCCTATTCCCGTTATGGTTCCTCCTGTTCCTACACCGGTGAAAAAGTGTGTTATCTTTCCCTGTGTTTGTTCCCATATTTCAGGCCCAGTTCCTTTGTAATGACCCATAAAGTTTGCCTCATTTGCATATTGATTTGGGGAATAGTATTTGTCAGGCCTAGCAGATGCAATAGAACGTGCCAACGCAATACTTTGATCCGTTCCTGCTCCCACTTTAGGACATAAATCATCACTTGTTTGATATAATGTAGCTCCAAGTGATTCAATGATTTTTTTGGTCTCTTCACTTGCTTTTTCAGGTATCACAATCTCAACTTTGTATCCTAAAAGCTTGGCAATACCAGCAAGTGCAATACCAGTATTTCCAGAAGTAGGTTCTATGATTATAGTATGTCCTCTTTTTATCAGCCCATTTTCTTCCCCATCTTTTATCATCCAATATGCAGCTCTGTCTTTTACAGAACCAAATGGATTGTAAAATTCAAGTTTTGCATAAAAGTCAGTTTTAGCATTTGATAATGATTCCAGTTTTACAATTGGCGTCCCGCCAACTTTTATCGGCATGTTAGAGTCTACTAATGTTTCAGCCAAGATTAGATTATTTCACCTTTTTAATGGTAAACTCTAGATCCTTGTCTGTTTTTTTAATACCAAGCAACTGGTGACCATTTCTATTTACCCATCGTGTAATGTCTTCTTCTGATGCAGGATCATCTGCAGTAATTTTTAGAACATTTCCTACCGCCATTCTTTCCATCTCTATCTTTGTTCGAAATACAGGCTCTGGACAGAACATGCCTCGTACATCAATAGTTTTTGTTGGAGTAGATTCAGAAATATCTAGTCACCTGACTAAAAAATCACTTGTGTAATATTAAAATCTATTCATAGATATTTGAGATATTCATCACTTTAGAATCATTGGCAATATTGCTCTGAGATTCCTTTGATACAAAACAGTATGATCCTGATCTTTGAAATTTATCTTGTTTGAGAGTTTTGTAATCAAGTGTACTGCAATCTTGTATGCAGTTGTCCATACGATACTATTAGGATTTGATTCAAATGCATTAATCAAAAATCTACACAGTCCAGTCATATGAGGATGGTTTTGTTCAAAATACAGTAGGATATCTTCTTTCGAGTTTTCAATTTTATATAATGCATGTTCTATCATTTCGCGGCTTGTAATGTATCCAGTATTTTCAATTGTTATCTTGCCATGTCTCATGGCATGTAAAATGTCATCTAGTTTATTTGAAGAGTCTATGATATTGGTACATCTTCCAAGTGTTGATACAACATGGGAATCACTTCCGGATACCTCAATCAAGTTATTAATCTTGGCAAAGTTATATGCTCTGATATTAGAATATCTATCCACATTATTACTGTTAAAGACCTCAATCAAATCACATAGTATTGCTTTTTCTCTCAGACCATTACTCAAACCAAAAGGATGTGGAGCACAAGATATAGCACCTTGTGATTTGATTTGATCAAGAATTTCTTCCAGTCCTTGTCCTGCTTTTATGGTTTGATGTAATCCAAATGCAAGAACATGAATCCCAACATCTGTTGTAACCTCTTCTCCAGGATATACTCTGATGTTTTTGTATTTGGCGTGATTTTCCTGATATTCCAAAATAGAGCGATAACCATTCAGAGTGTTATGATTTGTTATAAAAAAAGCATCAAGACTTGTCTCATATGCTTTGTCTAATTGCTCTAGTATAGTTACACCGCAATCATATGGCGTCTCTTTTGGCCCAAGCTGGAAATTTGAAAACTCGTTATGACAGTGTAATTCAACTTTTAATCCAGTCAATGCTTATCGAATCTTATGATCAATGCATATATTCTTTATTTCATGATTTTTACTTATCTAAATAGATCAAGTGACTTGTCTCGCAATAGATCGTCAAGACTACCATTTTTTTTGCCAAAATCATAGTTTCTAACAATTGCAATAGGAATTCTAGACATCTTTCCACGTACTAGCTCACCTGCAGAACATAGTTCATCTGCAATTGCAATCTCTGTAACTCGAAGTATGCGCTTGAACGTATCTTGTTTTCCCTTGTAGTCAACAATAGGAGAGATTCCAGATACCCCTATTGCCACATCCGTCTGTCCTTCTCGAAAGGGTCTGCCAAATGTATCAGATATCAACACAGCAACATCTTTGCCAGTCTTTGTCTTTATTTTTTTTCTTATTTTTTGTGCAGATTTATCAGAATCTTTTGGCAACAATGTTGCAAATCCTTTTTCTACATTGCTTTCATCAACACCAGCATTTGCACATACAAACCCTTGATGTGTTTTAGATATGATTATACCATTTTTCATGCGCACAATTCTTTTTGTCTCATCAAGTATGAGTTGTACAATTCTAGAGTCTTTTTCATAAGCACTTGCAATTCCAGTAGCCAAAAGCGAGGGATTAATCTTAGAGAGATTAATTTTTCTGCCCTCTTGTTTTGATATAACTTTTTGTGTAAATATCAAAATGTCACCATCTTTTAGTGAACAACCCGCTTTAGTCCGTAGTAGAATATCAACCAAGTCATCCCCAAAGGAAACATCTTGTAAAATAGATACAGGAATTATTTGTAAAGACATGACTTGTATCTGTCGGTGTCAGTTAAAAATCCTGTTTAAGCAATTGTTTGTAGCGGTATTTTTAATCCATAATGTTTGTTTATCAATCCAATAAGTTTGGAAAGATCTTTTTCTTCAAGTGTTACAGTTGCTAACTCCTTAACCATATCTTGAGCTCTAAATGCAACTCCAAGACCACATATGTTAAACAATTTAATATCATTTGCTCCATCTACGACTACAACAATATTTTCTTTCTTTTCATCCCATTCTTTTATTTTTATCATAGCAGACTTGGCTTTGTCTGAGTCAACATCTATTATCACACCATCAAGTTTTTTATCCTTGAAGATCAACTCGTTAGAGAATACATAATCAAGACCTAGTTCATCTTTTAGCCTATCAGTCATCATAGTAAATCCGCCCGATACCGCCATTATTTTCCATCCAGCTGCTTTTAATGCCCTGCATGCCTCTTTAGCACCAGTCATTATCTTTAGAGAATCAGAAACTTCCTTACATGTTTGAAAATCTATTCCACGAAGTAATTCAATTCGCTTTTTTAATCCCTCTTCCCAATTGATCTTGCCTTCAATTCCTAGTCTTGTTATAGCCCAAATCTCATCTTGTTTGTTAATTTTTTCAGCAAGTATTGGAAGAAATTCTGCATCAAGTAATACACCTTCAACATCAAAGATTGCTAACATCAGTTTCTTCTTTCAAACCACAAATCAGATTATATTAATCTTGAGCGATCTTCAAATTCATCTACCACTAGTAATATATTCAAGCTTTGCAAGCTGAATATTATGGCTGAGCTTCCACACAAATATGAGGTACCAGTAAAAGTTGCTGCAAAGGCCATCAAGCTGACAGATGAAACAAAGAGTGAACTAAAATCATCAGGCATGATGGATGAAAAAGGAAAACTGAAACTAAAAGGAGTAAGCCCAAAGATGCTCAAACGCATGAAAGAAGAGTCGGTTGATTGCCCGGTTTTGAAAAATGAGATCGCTTTCATACAATGTTTTGTTTGTCCCAATTTTCAAAGCAGAGTATCAGGTCAGGTACTTTGCAAAGGTGACACATTAAATCAGAAAGCTCATTAGTATAACAATAAGAAAGATTGCAATTGAGCAAGGAAATAGGAATTACATCTAAAAAGAATGAAGATTTTAGTGAATGGTATACTCAGGTAGTATTAAAAGCACATCTTGCTGATTATGCACCAGTAAAAGGCTTGATTGTTTTAAGACCATATGGTTATTCAATATGGGAATCACTCAAGTTATCACTTGATCAAAAATTGAAAGCAACTGGCCACGAAAATGGATTTCTCCCAGTTCTGATACCAGAATCATTACTTAGTAAAGAATCGGATCATTTTGCAGGTTTTACTCCAGAAGTATTCTGGGTCACCCATTCTGGAGAAACAGAAATAGGAGACAGACTTGCTTTGAGGCCAACTTCAGAAGCACTAGCATATTCCATGTATTCAAAATGGATAAAGAGTTGGAGAGATCTTCCAGTTAAGATCAATTTTTGGAATACCGCATTAAGAGCAGAGATCAAGGCTACCAAGCCATTTTTGCGAACATCTGAATTCCTATGGCAAGAAGGGCATACAGTACACACTACCAGAGAAGAAGCCGAAAACGAGGTCATAGAAATACTTGAAATGTACAAAAAAACAGTCGAAGAAGAATTAGCTATTCCAGTAATCACTGGCAAGAAGAGTGACAAGGAAAAATTTGTAGGAGCAGTGTATACTACAACGATGGAATCCATAATGCCAGATGGTAAGGCGTTACAAATGGGAACATCTCATTTCTTGGGACAGAATTTTTCAAAACCATTTGATGTGAAGTTTTTAGATAAACAGAATGTAGAAACATTTGCTTGGCAAACATCATGGGGTGTCTCATGGAGACTAATAGGAGCACTGATTATGATTCACGGAGATGATAAAGGACTAGTTCTGCCACCACGAGTTGCCCCAATACAAACAGTCATTGTTCCAATATACTATTCACCATCAGATATGAAATTAGTATTGGATAAAGCAACAGAGATAAAAGAAATCCTGGCAAGACATAATCTTCGTGTTCACATAGACTCACGAGACGAGGTAACTCCAGGATACAAATTCCATGATTGGGAGATGAAAGGAGTTCCATTGAGAATAGAAATAGGACCAAAAGATATTACAAAAGGAAAAATGGTTCTAGTCAGACGAGACAGTCTTAAAAAAAGCGACTTATCATTTGACGATACAGAAAATGGAGTAATTAACATGTTAAATGACATTCAACAAAATCTTTTTGAAAATGCAAAATCTCTACTCAAAGAGAAGTCAAAACATGTAACAGACTTTGAGATCTTTAAGATAGAAATGGAGAAAGGGGCTTTTCTCCATTCACCTTGGTGTGGAAAACAGGAATGTGAGGAGGCCATAAAAGAAACCACAGGTGCAGATATCAGAGTCATCCCATTTGATGCCAAAAACAGTGATTCAAAATGTATTATTTGCAACAATGCAAGTACAACGACTGCAATTTTTGCGAGAAGCTACTAGAAATGATCATATGCCGGTACAACATGGCAATTACACATCATATTTACAGCATTATGGCGGCTATATAACAAATGTCTGGAACAAGTTCATACAGAGATAGGATTTACATAATAAAAGATATCATAATTACTCTAGTTCAATATGGAGAATTGAATCAAACTGCATTAGTGAGTTTTTGTGGATTAAATTTGAAAAAACACAAATCCATACTTGATGAATTAGAATCAAACAATCTTATTCAAAGCGAAGAGAGACGTTTGGGCAAACGCATCATTACAATATACAAACCTACAGCAAGAGGAATCGAGTTTTGTAGAACAATATTAGAACCCTATGAAACGTTATTTCCAAGAAAAAAACAGGATCAGAAAGAAATCTAATCTTGATCTAAACCGTATTGCGATGCAATTTTTTTATCTAGATCATCTTTTTGTTGCAGGTATTCGTGATATTTTTTATTCCATGATTTCAATGCAACATATTGTCGTATACCCGTAATCATCCAAATAGAAGATAGTGATATAATTACCCCCAACAATATGCCAAGAGCTATACCAAATTCATATTCCCGTTCAAGCACTATGAAAAAATGCGGGTGCGTAATGAGAAATATTGACAACCCTATTGCAAAAGGAGCTAGGATAAAACCAGAAAGTGATACTCCAAGAAGTATTTTTCTAATTTCAAGTATTTTACTGATAAAGTTATCCATTAGATCAAGTACATCCCGACGAGAGGACTGAGTATCATCACTCATTACAATACAAGCCTTCCATCAGAGGCTACAAACTTTGTAAAAAATATTTTGTAAATCAATTTATGGATCAACTGTAAGTGTACCTTTCATTTCAGGATGGATTGTAGAATAGTATGAATAGGTCCCATCTTTATCAGCAAGGAAAGTGATTGTTTGAGCTTCAAAGTACTTCAAATGTCGCGTGTGAACATTAAAAGCATCAATGTTCAAATCCTGATCAGATCCCGTATCCTTATCTTCATTTATCACGTGTAATGATACTAACGTTCCTTTAGGAACATGGATTGAGGGATCTATGTTGACACCAGATATAGCCTTCTTTCCAGTCTTGGTAGATTGTTCATCATATGCATATCCTTGATCATTATGTATTGCCAAAATGTAAACATTAGTAGCGGTTGCAAATACAGGATGATCCACATTAACAGGCGTTGCAGATTCCCACAAATAGTAGACACCTCCTGCCACAGCAATTGCGATAACTGCAATGGTTATTACTAGGCCTTTAGAAATTGGACTAGAACTTCCTTTCTTCTGTTTCTTAGTCAACAACAAAGTCAGTGATAGGTGTGTATATTTATGTAATGATTACCCAAGTTTAGTAAAAGATATTACTAAAAAGTTCATTTTCATAAGATGATAATTTTGAAGGAACAATTGATAGTAAAATATAATATTTTGAACAACAAAATTTTCCCTGAGGTTTTAACATGAAACGATTAGAAACAATACTCATAGGAATCATAATCTTACTTTCTGCCACAGTGGTGTTACAATACAGTAACAACAGAATTGTAGGCGATACATCGCAGGCAACTGTTCAAGGACCTCCTGGCCCACAGGGTCCACCTGGACCTCCGGGTCCACCTGGACCTCCTGGAACAGGAGACTCGTCTAGTTCCATAGTAATGGACTCTACACTTACACATATCTTCAAAAAGACTGAAAATTCTGTAGTTCAAATAACAAGCAGGGTATCTTCAGTTGATGACAGTGTAATAATTAACGGTCAGCCATTAGAAAATCAATCTACAAGATTAGGTTCAGGCTTTATTTATGACAAAGATGGGAGAATAATTACCAACAACCACGTGGTTGAGGGTTCAAAAACCGTTAATGTATCATTTATAGACGGCAATACATACACTGCAAAAGTCATAGGTACTGATCCAGGAAATGACATTGCAGTAATACAAATAATTGATAATTTCTCAGATGAGACACTTGTTCCTCTGACTCTTGGCAATTCATCAAACCTAGATGTAGGCCAACAAGTCATAGCAATTGGCAACCCATTTGGACTTAGCGATACTATGACAACCGGAATAATTAGTCAAATAGGCAGATTACTTCCAAATGAAAATACTGCTGGATTTTCAATACCTGATGTAATACAAGTCGATGCAGCCATAAATCCAGGAAATTCTGGAGGACCATTACTAGACTTGAATGG
>JAGWGS010000041.1 GCA_028867235.1 Nitrososphaerota archaeon
GATATTAATTCAACTCTCAATATGATATAATTCGATTTCATGATAGAAAAAGTTTCTTTGATTGAGTGATTCTATTACTGGGAATTACTCTTGGTTTTGTACCCGATGTCTGGATTTGTAAATATCCGTAAATATTGCGATGCCGTATATTGTACCATGGTTAGCTTGGGCAAGACAGAACTGGCTGGCATCATGGTAACAAGTGTCATGATTGCCATGATGAGTACTAACTTGGCTTTTGCACAACAACAACCCTGTGGGGAGCAGCCCTATGTGTACAACGTTGGATGTCTACCACTAAACTCTGCACAAATGTATGCAGCTGTCATAGTGGGAGGAATAATTGCGTTGGCTGTGGGATGCGGGGCATCAGGAATAAGATATCACACAATACCATAACTCCAGGCAAGTTAGGAGCATTTGGAGTAGGATCTCTAGTATTGATTGTTCATAATGCATAATATTGCAAACTCATGATTTTGTTCATTGTATGTTTTACCATGTAACCACTGAATTCTACGG
This sequence comes from Nitrososphaerota archaeon, assembly GCA_028867235.1. Lineage (GTDB taxonomy): Archaea > Thermoproteota > Nitrososphaeria > Nitrososphaerales > Nitrosopumilaceae > Nitrosotalea. The sequence goes on from JAGWGS010000041.1 coordinate 523, forward strand.
AATCCCTCATAAGGTGCTGGATAAACAGTGAGACCTGATTACAGATCTTTTCCTGTTTAATTTCAAGACCTGAGTTAGATTTTATGAACTATTAATTTCCGTTTGTGATAAAATAGAAATAATTTCGTACTTTAACTCATTGTACGTGTTGTTTTTTCTTTCCTTGTTCTTCTATACCAAACAGCCAATCCAATACTAAAGACTAAAAAAACAATTGTAAAAGGAAACAATAATGCACCAAATATACAGCCTGATGTCTGACCTGCACAAACATTGGATTCTATAAGAGATTGATAACCCTCAAAACTTGCCCAAAGAAATGTCATTGGAGTAAATATAAAGAAAATAATCTTTTCAATGAGTTTTGTCATAATTATCTTTGATTGTTTCTTACTGGTGTTTTGAATTAAGGTTTTATCCCTTTATTACTACCATCAACTTGATTCCAATCATTTCGCTAGGAGTCTTACCATCTAATGTCATGTGAGAGCAAATGATCAATTATGGGGGGATAATTTGTTTTCCATGGTTTGCAATTCACTGCTAGTACATTTCATGAATGTACCAATGATGTTAAATGAATTGATATAAACTCAATTATGAAATGATGAAAAATTATCTGATTGTAGGCATACTTACAATAACAATAATCACATTCTCGTTCCATACGTCTTTTGCAACATCCTCTCCTCCAATGAGTATCCAGATGTCCAAAAAATGTTATGGCAAACCTTCTGCACATAGTGACTGGTCACATTGTGATTTGCATGGCATCGATCTTTCCTTTAGTAATTTAACTGGAATAAATCTATCAGGTGCAAATCTACAAGATGCACGATTATACGATACTAATCTTAATTCTGCTAATCTACAAGGTGCAAATTTGCAATCCAGTAACATGAATTTTGTTAATTTATCAAAAGCAAATTTGATTCAAGCAAATCTTCAACACATTGACTTTTACCATGCGAATCTTTCACATGCTAATCTTTCTGGAATAAACTTTCAAGGTTCAAGATTTCCAACTGTAAACTTTCAAGGTTCTAATCTAGTTGGTGCTAATTTTGCTGGAACTGATACGGAACTAGGTAATTTTCAAAATACAACGTTAAGGAACGCAAACTTTCATGATGCTGTTATGATGGGAGATGATTTTGCTAATGCCGATTTGACGAATGCTGATCTTTCTAACGCAAATTTTGGAGGTGGAGGCATAATGGCAGGTGCAAATCTTTTGGGGGCAAAGACAGTAGGGATTGATACTGCGGGTGCAGATCTCTCTTGCATTAATAATTCCTTTTGTAGATAATAAAGAAAAGACCACTAACCACGGTTCTTTGACAGGGAGAAAAACCGACGTAGACTTTACAGAACTTCTCATGATCATCTTTTTATCTTGTGGATACGTATTATAGCCCGGATAGCAATCAATGGGAGATACATTGACGCGCCTATGCCGGATCAGTGGAAATGGTAGTCTGAGGATTACTTGGTACTCCCGTTCTGTTGCTATCTGTTGTCATTCCATTCTTTTGTAAATTGCCTTGAAATCTTCTGCAATAAGATATGCAGTGTTTTCCATATGGGTCATCTCAGTCATATTTGATTTTCCTCTTGCAATCTGTCGTATCAGAGTCATGCATTTGTGAATCTGGTTGTGCTCAAGAGGATCCTGGCCTGACATGGCATCAAAACAGTCTACAAAATCAAGACAGAAATTCAAGATGATGGTCTCCCAATTTTCTGTATTTACCGGATATCCTATGCCTTGTGCAAATAATCTAAATTCATTACTTCTGTCGATTAACAGCATCTTTAGTGCCTGGTGAGCTTTTCGCAAGTCATACCTGTCAAGTGCACTAGAGCCCTGCATGGGTATAGATACGTGAAAATTGTATTTTAAGATGGATCTTTGATTGTTGTATTATGTGAATGATTGGTAAATATCGTCTTTTGTCCTTGACATATGGACAGTCAATCATGGTAAAAAATATAATTAATTGGACATATATCTCTGAAATTAATAATTAGTTTATATAAACAATGAATTTATTTGATAAAAAAAATTGAAATGATCAAAATCTCTATTAGAAGTAATTACTATCGTTATACCATAAAATGAATACTAATGAACCGGATAATTTGCCTCTACGGGATATTCCTTATGAAGAAGTACAATTCTTATCATCTGGGAGCTATTGCGTCTCTTTTGTGGATATGGTACGCTCTACTCAAGAAATATCGCAAATAAATGATGCTACAAAAATAAGAAAATATTATTCAATATTTCTAAATTCACTTGCAGTTATAGCACGAAATTTTGGTGCAAAGATAGTTAAAAACGTAGGAGATTCATTAATAATTTATTTTCCAAACTCTTTGGACTCTACAAACAAAGAAATTTGGAGTGATATCCTTGAATGCCTTTTGGCTTTGATGGATGCAAGATCTATCATAAACACTAATCTGTATCAGGAGGGTCTATCGTCTGTCAATTATAGAATTAGTGCAGATTATGGCAAGGTGGAAGTGGCACGGTCAATGAGCTCCAAAGAAGACGATCTCTTTGGGGCAACAATGAACATGTGTTCCAAAATAAACTCATTTGTGCCTTCAAATAATATTGCACTTGGGGGAGATATGTATCAAGTTATTAGATACCTTCATCTTGACAAGGGAAATTATTCACTGACTGAATTGGGTGAATATTCCACAGGCCATAAATTTGCATATCCTGTTTATATTCTAAAAGCAAAACAGTCTCGTCCTGAGAGTCCATTTAGGAGAACATCTAAACTCTTGATACACAATAACTTGAAAAATTCTATTCGATCACAAAAAAATAAAAAATCTGACATCAATATAATGTTGGTTGATGATGAATCTGCGACACTTTCAACTTTTCAGACAATACTTGTTGATGAAAATTATCATGTAGATGCATTCCGAAATGGGGAAGATGCAATTCGTAATTTTGTAACTGTTCCATCATCACATTATGATCTGATTGTGTCTGATGTAAGAATGTCTCCAATTAACGGCCTTGAATTGTATAATAAATTGCGAGAATTATCGCCATCAGTAAAAATGATCTTTGTCTCTGCTCTTGATGGATTGAAAGAAATTGTTAGCATAATGCCAGAAATAAAACAAAGCCAGATACTGCAAAAACCTGTAAGCAAGGAACGTTTTGTTGAGGCGGTAAAAATGAACCTGGGCTATCATGCTACATGATTACAAACTGAGGTCCAATCAAACAGACATGACACCGCACATACAAGAGATTGAGGATCCGAAAAAGGTATTACAAATTGGAGTTAACCTAATAGAATCTGCAAAAAATGAAGTGCTTGTAATGCTTTCAACCGCAATGGCATTTCACCGTCAGGAAAAAATGGGTTTGATAGACTTGTTGCAAAAAATATCTCACGAAAAGAAAATTTCTATAAGAATTCTCACACCAAAAGACGACTCTATAAAGAAATTGGTAGACAAAATTAACAGCGATGAAAGCAGATTTCATATACGCTTCATTGTACCAGATCTTCAAAGTAAGATTTCTATCTTGATTGTTGACAGGGCTTATTCTCTAATAGTAGAGCTAAAAGATGATTCAAAAGCTGCATCGTATGATGCAATAGGGACGTCAACTTACACTGACAGTAAGGCAACTGTATTATCATATATTTCAATATTTGAGAGTCTCTGGAATGTGTTAGAATTACATGAAAACATCAAGGAATCAAACAAAAAACTTGTCAAATCAAACCTTCAATTGTCAATGGCTGAAAAAAAATATCGAAATCTGTATGATCATTCTCCCAGCATGTTACGCAGCATCACATCTGATGGAATATTGATTGACTGTAACCATATTTACGCAAAATCATTAGGATACATAAAAGAAGAAGCAATTGGGATGTCAATTTATGATCATACTGCAGAAGATAGTATATCTGATTTACAAAACCACATGGAGAAGTGGAAAAAGACACAACATGTATCTCAAATGGAATTATGGATGAAGAAAAAAGATGGGATTATCTTTCCTGCCTTGATTATAGGTACAACACTTTATGATGAGAATGGGAAACTGATTGGAAGAACTGCGGCAATAACAAATTTGACTGATATACACAAAGCAAGGTTGCAACTCCAAGAACGAGAAATACTCATGAAGAAACAGTTTGAAGAACTACAAATATTAAACAAAAAACTAGAGACGCAAGATAGGGTACAAAAAGAATTCATTAACATCGCGGCACATGAACTGCGCACTCCTATACAGCCAATAATTGGTCTTGCTGAGGCACTTAGAGATAAGGAAGGTGAAATATCCTCGCAGGTGATTTTGATAGATACAATAATAGAGAGTGGAAAAAGGCTCAAAAGATTAGCAGAAAATATACTTGATGTCACTAAAATAGAAAGTGATACACTACAAATCCAGAAAGAATCCATAAACCTAAAAGAATTATTGTATGATATGTTCCAGGATTTTTATTATAGATTGCAATCAAACTACAAAGAAAAGGAGATCAAGCTAAAACTTGATGTAAACACCGATGTTTTAGTGATGGCAGACAGGGCAAGGCTAACCCAGGTCTTGATGAACTTGTTCAATAATGCAATCACGTTTACTGATTATGGGATGATTACAATTTCAGTTGAAAAAAATAATGATCATGTTTCTATAAGAGTACGGGATAGCGGTATTGGAATAGATGATTCCGTTCTACCTCAACTTTTTACCAAGTTTGTAACCTATTCTAAGACCGGAACAGGACTTGGACTATTCATATCAAAGAGTATCATAGAAGCCCATGGTGGAAACATGTGGGCTGAAAATAACAAAGATGGTAAAGGATCTACATTTGGATTTTTCATTCCTGTAAAATGATTGGTAATATTCTGAGATTTGATTATGTGATTGAATGTGTATAATACAATTGGATGACTAGCTAGATTTGTTGCATTTTGGTAGCCTTCCATGCTCATACTGGAATTCCGTGAGCTGTTTTTCCTCCTCTGCTTCTGGAAATAGTGTTTCATGGTAACAAAATGAGACTGTTCTCCTAATGCAAGAATCATTTGTATTCAAGTGTTCTTCTAGTATTTTTTTTATATTGTTTGCGGCACCAATGTATGTAGTTTCATGCTCAGAACCTAGGAAATAGACTCCTGCCTTTTCTGGTGCTTTTGATATGCTGTCTTTGTTAAATGGAGCCCAATCAGAGTATGACATGATGTCCTTTTGGGATTGTGATAATTTAACAGTCATGGTCAACGGTTTGTAACCATTAGTTTGTGGAAAAGATATCTGCTGTACCATGATATGTCAGTTTTATTAGTCACGGAGTGTAATTGTATGGCATGAACATTTACGACAAAAAGTCTGTTCACTGTTCTAGATGTGACAGGTTCATAGGGGAGATTGACTGTGATGCCGTTGTGTTTTTGCCACAGTGTGGCAAATGTGCAAATCCAATGCCTGAAGGTGATGACAAGGTACAGTATATTGTGGGCAAGTTCAACAAAAATCCAAAAAGTCTTGTGTCCATGGATACCTTTGCCTAGCCTTTTTTTGTTGTTATTGTACCATAAAATGCACAATTTATTTCCAAGATGACTTTGTGTATGTATGAGATGCCTATCTACTATTGTCTTGGTTGCAAGAAAACTATATTCAACAAGACTGGAGATTATGGACCATATTGTCCATCTTGCAAAAAGAAAAGATAGTCAGGTACATAACCGGCAGATCTATAAAGCATGATGCTCATTACTTGGCAAGTTGGACCCATGGTGGAAAGGCTTTGAAAAACTGGAACTCGATATAGAAGAAATGTCCATCTCTGAAGATAATATAATTTTAGAAGATATTGCGTAATTGTATCTTCTCAGTTATGTGCATCTACTGTGTAACTTACTTGGAATGGAGTTGTGTGTAATGTGTGTACTGCAAGTGCATTTCCTGCAAACTGCCATGTTCCCATTGAAGTTCCAGGCTCTACAAAGACTAGGGCATACCATGTTTTACCGTCCATAGTGTATACCATCTGTCCTTTCTTGTCTGTTGGGTCAATTGGTCCAATCAATGACACAAGCTGTACCGGCTCTGATGCCGCATAACTTAGTATTCCGTGATATGGTTTGTCACTTGGTGGTAAAATTAATGCTAATTGATGTGACTCATGTCCTTGACCAGGATCTTGGATTGATGTCAGAGTTCCAGTCTTGACGGTATCAGATGACTGTGATGTCTTGTAACTTATTGCATAGCTTACAGTAAATGTAGTTGGTTGAGAGTAATGAAATGCCAAAGCATTTCCTGTAAATTCAAAACTTCCTGTAGTACTGTTAACATTAACTAGAGTGAGTGCAAACTTGGTCTTACCATCTGTCGTCCATATCGGCTGACCCTTGGAATCGCTTGAACCTAGCGGTCCTGTAAGCTCTACTATCTGCATTGGTTGTGATGATGTCCAGGATATAACACCTGTGTATATCTTGTCACTTGGCGGTAATACGATTGCTAATTGATGTGACTCATGTCCTTGACCAGGATCTTGAATTGATGTCAAGGTACCGGTCTTTGTTGTCCATGATTGGCCCATTGATGGCATCATGGTTTGTGGCATCTGAGTTGTAGTTGATTGACTGGCGCTATTGTTTGGTATGCTATTTGTAATGGATCCTGTTTGTGAGGTTGATTTTGATCTTTGTGCTGCCCACATGGTGTCAAGCATTTGATTGTGTTCACCTGGTGCACAAATGTGGTCTCCACAAACTTTACTATTTCCATATAATGCTGTAGTGTGACTGTCATCAATTATACTTGGTGTCAATGCATATGCAGAAAGTACCAAGCTTGGAAGTGATGATATCATAATTACTGCAAGTGTGATTGATAATAACAAACCGATCTGCTTTTTCACAGCTCTGTCCACGGATCTGCACTAATTAACGATTGTCGAAAATGGATCTATTCTCTATTTTTGTATGCTTGTTTTAAGGAAAGTCTTTCTTGCTGGCATATAGTCCGAACATATTAAACCGTTTATCTGATTATATAGTTTGAGATATTCTCTACCTTTCTCTGTTGTTCTATATATTTTGGAATTCTCATGTTCTAATATGCCTGATTTGAGACTGGTTTTAAGATATTCTTCTAGCTGAAAGTATGACAACCCTACACTTGTCATTATTTTTGTCTTGGTGTTACCATCTTGGGCTGATTCTAGAATCATTGCAACAATATCACGCCAGCCACGATTTTTCAATGGTACCTGATATGTGAAATGACTAGAAAAGGATTGTTTTGTGTTGTATCAAGAATATGATTAATTATCACTCATATCCTTCAAATCTAATCATGGAATGCCCAAGATGTGGCTCACCAATGGACTCATCAAAGACGGATTCCAAGATTGTATACACTTGTTTTTGCTGTAACTTCAGGACCGAATCTAGTTAAATTCTAGTTCTGTGTCTTGTTATGTAATGAAATTTGATAACTTTTGGGAAATGATATCATCTGATCTTGTAACTCCAAAGCAATTTTCAACTCAAACCAAGCCATTTTCTGCCAAATACTCTGGTGGTAGGATAATTGTTACAGCAGGTGATACCTTGTGGACAATAGAGCGCTCTGACATGAGAACAATATGGAACAAGGCAATATCATTACATGAAAAGATGAGATTAATCCATACTAGTTATTCACACGAAAATATCCGTACATCTTCGTACATCATATCTTTGATGAGGCATTACGTTGTAGATGAGTCCAAGATTGAATGATTGTTTTTGTGTCATGGTCATGTCTTTTTGATTTTCAATATCATTTGTTTATATGTTAAACTTTGAAACGATTTGTTCTATACGCTTGATTTTTCGTTATCTATTTTTTTCATTTTAATGTAAAAAAATAAAATTCAAGGTGAATATAAAAAATATTTTTTTATAAAAATTACATCTTTTGTATTTGTTATTACACAAGGTTTACATACTTGAATTTGAACGATGATGTCTGGATGTCTAACTCAAACGGATTATTGTATGGTATTGTTGCTGGTGTAACAATTGCTGCATTGTTTGCAGTTGTTGCAGTTATAATGTCATCACCATCATTTTCAAACAACGAATCAAATTCTCAAGTTGCACAACCGACTACCAATATATCTCAACAAACTCAAACTACATCTACAACTGAAAATACAATCTCACAATCATCGCAGCCAAGTACAACTGAATATGTTTCAGATGAAATTGTACAGGCTGGCACTCTGACTTCAGTCCAAGATCCTGGTCAAGGACATGAGTCACATCAGTTGGCAATCATACTCCCACCAACAGGCAAGACATACTCTGGGGTGCTCACATATGACGCATCAGAGAACGTACAACTTGTTGCATTACACGGTCCACTAGGTCCAGGTGAAGACAAGGGACAAGCAATCTGGACACCAGATGGAACAACAAAATATGCTCTTACATTTGTAGACCCACAGAACAGCGCAGGTACATGGCAGTTCACAGGTGATGCACTTGCAGTACACACATTACACACAACTCCATTCCAAGTAAGTTACTCTGTCAAGTTTACACAAGAAGACAAATCATCTAATTCCATCAAGACTGGCACTCTGACTTCAGTCCAAGATCCTGGTCAAGGACATGAGTCACATCAGTTGGCAATCATACTCCCACCAACA
>JAGWGS010000042.1 GCA_028867235.1 Nitrososphaerota archaeon
CACACGGTGAAGATGTAATGCAAGAACTAGCAGGTGTAACATCATCTAACATGACATCACATGGAACCATGAAGATGTCTGGCAACATGACCATGAACAACATGGGCATGAGTAAATAATTTCCAAACGAGGAAAAACCAAAAACCGTTTTTTAATTTTGATTATTCTAAAATCTATTTAGAAGTTGACGTCAAAACCGCCCATGTCTCCTGGGCCCCCGTCTCCATGAAAATCTCCACCACTGAAGTCCTGACCTGAATCATGACCTGAATCATGACTAGAGGTATCATGTCCCATATCTTGGTTATCCATGTATTGGTCTGGTATGAAACTTGTCATGGCAAGACCCATGAAACTTATCATTGTTGAAAACATCATCATGTCCATTATGCCCATGAACATCATTGAGGGAATTAGTGATTTGTTGTCTTCCATATGCTGCTGCAGTTTTTGCTTGTCTCCTGATTTCCATATCTCAACCATCTGATTCCAATTCTGTTGTAATTCAAATCTTCTTTCTTCCAACTCTTTGTTGCCTTTGTCGGTCAGGATGATCTCTTTTTTGGGACCGAAGAAACCCTTTTTCTCCACTACCCTGATTAATCCTTTATCTTCTAGTTGTTGGAGTAATGATTCTAACTCCTGATGGCTTATTCTTGTTTTTTTCGAAATCTTGTCGAATTTCTTTGCGCCTTGACTTATTGCACTTAGTACAATTACATCGCTTGGTTCTTCTTCCACAGAAAAATAACACTGCTTGCCATATAAATCGGTTATTCCATAATATATTAAACAGATGATGCTCTCAACAACACATGGAGAGAGATTCTCATACCGATGATGAAATTCGTGCAATCTATTCTATGAAAAATATTGCAGTGGTAGGAATGTCTAAGAATCCTGACAAAGCTGCTCATTACGTACCAAAATATCTACTTGAGCACGGTTTTAACATAATTCCAGTAAATCCTACTGCTATGGAAATTTTGGGCAGAACATGTCATTCTAATTTACTTGATATTTCTCAAGAAATAGACATTGTAGACGTTTTTCGACCTTCTGATCAGGTTATGCCTGTTATTGAAGAATCTGTTAAGATAAAACCAAAAATTATATGGCTTCAAGAAGGAATTCATAACCCTGCGGCAGAAAAGATTGCGCTTGAAGCTGGAATAGATGTGGTGTATAATCGCTGTATGCTTGCAGAACATCAGAGACTGTTTTAGACCATGTCTGACGATTTTGCCAGTTTTTGTAAATCTGTCTCGGATCTTGCTAAATCATTTGAAAAGAAAAATGTTTTATTAAAAATGCATTCTGAACCTGATTCTGGAATTCTTAGAATTTATGGAGAGGGTTCTAGTAGTATGACTCTTGCAAAAACTGGCCTTGAAGAAATTGAAGAACTGACATTTACCACTGCTGAACATCATCCATACTGGAATCTTTTGTATAATTCCTCACAAATACTAAAAATTGTACTTGAAAAGTGGGATGGTAGTGTAACTGAGGATGAAATAAAGGAAATAACATGGTACGCTGATGAAATAAAAAACTCTGCAAATAATGTATCTCATAATCATTGTGAATAATGCGCCGCAAAGATAAATAGCAAGCATAATCAGATAAATTCATGCCAATAAAAATTGGCCTTTTAGGAAAGACTAATACTGGAAAAACAACTTTCTTTAACGCTGCTACACTGGCAGGTGGACAAGTCTCAACTTATCCGTTTACTACAAAAAAACCTGAAAGAGCGCTAGGAAATGCAATAACTCCATGCGTTCATACTGAATTTAACATAAAAGATAATCCTCAAAATTCTAAATGCATGGATGGTTGGAGGTTTATTCCTGTTGAACTGATTGATTTGCCAGGATTGATAAAAGATGCTTGGGCTGGAAAGGGGCTTGGAAATCAATTTCTCTCTGTTGCAACTCAATCTGATGCAATATTGCATGTTGTAGATGTGTCTGGTAGTATTGATGCTGCAGGAAGAATTGCTGAAGTGGGAAATGGTGATCCTATTGCAGATGTTTCTGACATTGAAGAAGAATTAATCATGTGGTATTTGAAACTACTTGAAGGTAATAGAGACAAAATATCAAAGCTTATTCAATCTGAAATAGAGTCTGTCGTGGCAATAACTGATGTATTTAGAGGAATTGGTGTAAAAGAATATCATGTTAAAGAAGCACTAAAAATAACAGGTCTTGAAGATAAACACTTTGAAAACTTTGACATGCATGACAGCAAAAAATTTGCTGCATATTTAAGAAAAATATCTAAACCCACATTGATAGTTGCCAATAAAATTGATGTTCCGGGAGCAGAGAAAAATTTTGATAGATTACGAGAAAAGTACATAGATACTATAATAATTCCTGCAAGTACTGATAGTGAACTCTCGCTTAGAAAAGCAGAACAAAAAGGATTGATAAAATACGTTCCAGGATCCGAACAATTTGAAATTCTTCAAAAAGACAAGCTAAACAAAAAGCAGCTAGAAGCACTTGATTTTATTACACAAGGCATATTGGGAGAATATATGAGAACTGGGGTCCAATTTGCAATAAATGTTACAGTCTTCAAATTATTGAAAATGAATTCTATTTATCCTGTGGCAAACCCTGAAACTTTATCTGATAAAAAAGGAAGAGTTCTTCCTGACTTGATTTTGCTAAAAGATGGTGCTACTGTGGAGGATCTGGCAAAAGAGATACACACTGACTTGACAAAAGGACTACTTTATGCAAAAGATGTTAGATATGGGGTGCGACTTCCAATTCACTATCAATTAAGAGACAGAGATATTGTATCGTTAGTTAGCGCACAAACAAAAAAATCTTAATTCTCAATGCCTATTTTTTCTTGTTTCATCCATGTTGTTCTTGTCTTGTGATCAATCAAAGTGATATCCATGTCTGAAATTTGTTTTCGTATAACGTCTGCATCTTGAAATTTCTTTTCAAGCCGTAATGTATTTCGTAATTTGATCAAATCTGATATCCTGGTTTTTTCTTTTTCTGTAATCTCTACAAGTTTTAAACCAAAAATGTTGGACATTCTGTGAAAGACTGGTAACACTATGTCAGAAATTTCTCTTGTCAGTGTCTCTGCTGATGCCATCTGATTGACATGTTTTACAAGTTTAAAGAAAGCTGAAATAGCTAGAGATGTATTAAAATCTGAATCGAGTGCATTACCAAATTCTAAATTTGTTTCATTGGTTATTTCATGAATCTGATTTAGAAGTTCTGGTCTTGTCTGAATGTTTTCTGCTAAATTCATCTCAAAATAGCAATTTTCCACTTGACGCCATTTTGTAACTGTCTCTTTCAACATATCTTCGGAATAATCAATTGGCTTTGAATAATGGCCTGATAAACAAAATAATCTGATTATGTTTGGACCCCATCTCTTTAAAACATAGTCTATTGATTTTGTATTACCTAGGGATTTTGACATTTTTTCACCGTTTATAGTTACCATGCCAACATGCATCCAAATTTTTGCAAAGTTGGTGCCAGTAAATGATTCTGATTGTGCAATCTCATTTTCATGATGTGGGAATATTAAATCACGACCTCCACCATGAATTTCAAAATTGTTTCCAAGATATTTTAGGCTCATTGCGGAACATTCAATATGCCATCCAGGCCTTCCTCTTCCCCAGGGACTATCCCACATAGGTGGCTCACTAGAAAACTTCCATAATGCAAAATCGAGAGGATCTTTTTTTGTTTCATCTACCTCCACTCTGGCGCCTGCTACTAATTCCTCAACATGCTTTTTGGAAAGTTTTCCATATCCGTTAAATTTTAAAACTGAAAAATATACTCCGTTTTTTGAAACATATGCAAATCCCTTGTCTATCAATCCTTTTATGAGATCTATCATATCTGTAATGTGTTCTGTAGCTTTTGGGTAGAGATCTGCTCTTTTTACTTGTAGTCTATCAAAATCTTCGAAATAATTTGTAATATATCTTGAAGTTATCATGTCTGCAGAGGAGTTCTCTTTCTTTGCACGATTGATTATCTTGTCATCCACATCTGTAAAATTTTGTATTAGTTTTACTTTGATATTTTTTGTCTCAAGATATCTTTTAAGGGTATCAAATACAATGATAGTTCTAGCATGTCCTATGTGACTTTCGTCGTACACGGTGACACCACATAGATAGATTCTTACAACATCTGATGTGTCAAGATATCTCTCTGTTACAGATAATGTGTCAAAAATTTTCATCTTGATCATATTTGTAGCATGCATGGAGTAGATGTTGTTCTTTTATGTTCACTTTTTTTATGCATTCTATAAATTCTATCAACATCTGAAATGGGAACTTCTGTCATTTTTGTAGTTTCATCAATTGACATTTTTTTGTCTATGATACAATATAGGATTGAGTCTATTTCTTCATAGTTTAATCCAATTTCTGTTTCTGCAGTGTGACCTTCCCACAAATGTGGTCCACTGGGTTTAGAAATTATGTTCTGTGGTATGTCTAAACTTTTTGCAAGTTCTCTTATCTGTGTTTTATATAATGATGCTATGGGGAGTAAATCTGCTGCACCATCTCCAAACTTTGTAAAGTATCCTATGAGAAATTCACTTCTGTCTGACGACCCAAGCACAAGAGAGTTTCGTGCATTTGCATAATAATATAACATATTTGCACGAATTCTTGCACCAAGATTTCCAAACGCCAATGGGTTTGGCTCCAAATATTTGGAGTATTCTCTATGTATGAATCCTATATCGATTAATTTGTATTCTATTGCATACTTGTCAACTATTCTTATCGCATCTTCTGTATCGCTATTTGGTGTAATTTTTGAATTTGGCATAATCAATGCAAGTGTTTTTTCTTTGATAAATTTGGCGCATAATCCTGCAATAACTGCAGAATCTATTCCTCCGCTTAATCCAAATATTATCCCATTTGATTTTCTATGTATTATTTCATTTTGCAAAAACTCTCCAATCTGGTTTTGTATTGATTCGTAATCTCTTCTAGTGAGATTTTCTATAATTTCACGATTCAATGTTTCTCAAAACTAGTCTAAAGAATTAAACTTATCAGATGTCTAGATAAATTCCATCTTTTTTAACTTCAACTTTGTATGTCTCTAACTTGACCCCTTTGATGTAGTCCAACAACTCCCCTGTTTTGATATTATAGTGCCAAAAATGAAGTGGACATTCTACAACATCTCCATCAAGTTTGCCTGGCGCAAGAGAACCATCTTGGTGCACACATATTGAATCCAGGGCATGAAAACCGTTCTGATTGAATACTGCTATTTTTTTCCCGTCTACTGTGAACTCTTTTCCTTTGCCTGGCGCAATTGCGTCTTTTTCAGCCACTTTTTTCCAAGTCATATTCTGTAAAACAAAATCGATCTAATATTTAGATTGTCTTTTTTGATACTGTTTTATATCCCTAAAGTTCTCGGATTTTTATGAGTCAAGTAAAAGATCCAAGCCTTTCAGAGAAGGGGAAAATGTCCTATGAATGGGCACGGGATCACATGCAAATACTCACTAACACTATATCACGATTAAAAAAATCACAACCACTAAAGGGACTACGCATAGGCATATGCCTACACATTACCAAAGAGACTTCTGTTCTAATCATGGGAGCAAAAGAACTAGGTGCAGATGTGAGCGCATGTGCTGCAAATCCTCTTTCAACACAAGATGACATTGCGGCATTCTTGGCTGAAAATGGGATTCACATCTATGCCTGGACAGGACAAACTCCTGAAGAATATGATTGGTGTATCGAACAAATGTTAAGTCACAAACCTCAAATTCTTACAGATGATGGTTCTGACAGTCATAGTAAAATTCACGGAAACAAAAAATTTGCATCTCTCAAGGTTTTGGGAGGAACTGAAGAAACTACCACTGGAGTAATTAGATTAAAGGCTCTTGCAAAAGAAAAGAAATTGAAGTATCCTGTAATAGCTGTCAATGATGCTTATACTAAACACATGTTTGATAATAGATATGGTACGGGTCAAAGTACAATTGACGGTTACCTGCGTTCTATGAATTTACTGTTTGCAGGAAAACGTGTAGTAGTAGCTGGATATGGTTGGGTCGGAAGAGGAGTTGCATCAAGATGTCGCGGTATGGGTGCCAAAGTTTGTGTTACCGAAGTTGATCCTATTAGAGCATTAGAAGCACACATGGATGGTTTTGAAGTTGCTCCAATGTCCGAAGCTGCAAAAACCGGTGAAATCTTTATCACTGCAACAGGACAAACAGGAATAATTAGAAAGGAACACATACTTTCTATGAAAAGTGGTGCCATTATGGGTAACGTCGGTCACTTTGATGTTGAAGTTGATGCCAAATTTTTACTAACGGAATCAAAATCTGTCAGAGAAGTCAGACCTAATCTGGATGAGTGTGTATTAAAGAATGGTAAAAGTGTATATCTTGTAGGAAAAGGAAGAATTGCAAACCTTGTTGCAGCAGAAGGCCATCCTCCGGAGGTAATGGCACAATCTTTCTCTAATCAATTATTGTCAATGATGTACATTGCCAAGAATCACAAAAAAATAGGACGAAATGTAATTACAGTTCCAGATGAAATTGATAAACAAATTGCAATAGATGCACTAAAAGCAATGAATGTTAACATGGACAAGCCAACTCCAGCTCAGATAAAATACGGACAGAGCTGGGCATAGCTTAAATCACACACAAACTTTACTCCAACAATGGAAAAAGCAATCATCACAAGTGCACTGCCATATGCAAATGGAGAAATACACCTTGGTCATGTTGCATCTACATATCTTCCAGCTGATATCACTACCAGATTTCTAAAACTAAATGGGGTTGAAGCATACTACTTTTGTGCCTCTGATGATTTTGGAACTCCTATTCTAATACAAGCTGAGAAAGAAAACAAGACGCCAGAGGAATACGTATCTGTATGGAACAAACGAGATAATGATGATTTTTCTGCATTTGGGATAAAGTTTGATTTTTTTTACAGGACAAGTTCACCTGAAAATATAAAATTCGTACAAGAAGTCTTCAAAAAACTACAAGCAAATGGTCATATTTATGAAAAAGAAATAATCCAATTCTATTGTGCTACTGATAAGAAATTTCTTCCTGACAGATATGTTCTTGGAAGATGTCCTTATTGCAAATCTGAAGATCAGTATTCTGATCTTTGTGAAAAGTGCGGTAGAGTACCAGAGGAGATAGAAGACCCGAAATGCTCAATATGTAAAAACCCTCCTACAAAAGAGAAAACAAGGCATTATTTTTTCAAACTTACTAATTTTGTCAACGAGTTAAACCAATGGTTGGAATCAAATTCACATCTTCAAAAAGATGTAAAAAAATATGTACAAAACTGGATAAAGGAAGGACTGGTCGATTGGGACATAACACGTGACATGAGTTGGGGTGTTCCAATTCCACTTGATGATGCAAAAGGACAGGTCTTTTATGGGTGGTTTGATAATCACCTTGCATACATTTCTACAGCAGTAAAATTTCTAAATGATAAAGGAATTGATGGGAAAAGTTTTTGGAATTCAGCAAATATCTATCATTTCATAGGAAAAGACATAGTATATCATCATTATCTGTTTTTACCTGCAATGAGAATTGGAATTGGAAAAGAGTTCAAGCTACCCGACTATGTTCCAACACGTGGACATTTGATGCTTCAATCAAAAAAAATCTCAAAGAGTAGAAATTGGTATATTGGTTTGAGGGATTTTCTAAAAGTCTATCGTGCTGATTATCTTAGATTCTATCTTGCATTGATAACACCCTATAGTCAAGATGATCTTAATTTTGATTGGGATGAATTTGCATCTAGAATAAACTCTGAATTAATTGGAAATATTGGGAATTTTGTCAATAGGGCACTTGGATTTACACAGAAAAGTCTGTCGGGCATAGTGCCAAACACAAACGAATTTGATGAAATTGATCTTGATGCAAAAAATAAAATAAATAATTTTTCATCAGATCTGGCTTTTCTCATACAAGATAACAGCCTTGATAAAGCCTTGAAAAAAATTCTAGAATTCTCAGCATATTTCAATCAATATTTTCAGAAAAAAGAACCGTGGAAAACTGGGCCTGGGTCAAATAACTGTGTTTTTATTTCAGTCAACGCAGTACGAAGTCTTTCAATATCACTTCATCCGTTTTTACCTGAATCTTCGCAACAAGTATGGGAACAACTTGGTTTGACTGGAAATGTATCATCTCAATCTTGGTCGTCTATGTCTGAGCTTGCAATAAAAGAAGGACACCAGATAGGTAGTGTTGCACCTCTATTTGCCAAGATTGAGGCCTCTGACATTGAAATTCACAAGGCTAAACTTGGCAAGTAAATGAATTTTGAATGGATTTCTAAAGACGGAAAACTCTTGCTTGGAGCAAGAATTGTAAGAACATTTTCGTATGGATTTCTGAGTGTAATACTTGCAATTTATCTTAAATTAATTGGATTCAATGATATTTTAATTGGTCTTGTTCTTACTGCCACACTTGTCAACAGTGTATTTTTTAATCTCTTTTCAAGTGCATATGCAGACAAATTCGGAAGAAAAAAAATTCTTGCCTTGTATGCTGCTTTGATGATTGTGTCTGCTATGATATTTTTTGTTACTGATAATTATGTTGCTTTGATAATCGCTGCCCTTGTTGGAACAATAAATGTAACTGGATCTGAAGTTGGGGCATTTCTGTCTCTGGAACAGGCATTACTACCGCAAACTGTAAAAGATATAAAAAAACGAAATTCTATTTTTGCAATCTATAATTCTGTCGGAACATTTGCCATGTCTGCAGGTGTGATAGTATCAGGTTTACCGTCTCTGTTAGAAAAATATTATAGATTTGATGAAATTGATGCAATTAAATTTCTATTTCTTGTATATGCTGCATGTGCAGTAGTTACACTTGCAATATATCTAACACTTTCAAAAAATATTGAAGTACGTGATCAAACTCCGAAATCAAATCTATCTTTAAAAAATATCTCAAGCAAGTCAAGAGGAATAATCGGAAAAATGTCATTACTTTTTGCAGTAGATTCGTTTGGAGGTGGTTTTGTAAT
>JAGWGS010000043.1 GCA_028867235.1 Nitrososphaerota archaeon
GGACGTCTTCTAACTATAATTTGAGTAATCTGGTCTTTCAATGATTTCATGAATGTATGTTCCACTAAAGAAACTACTGAAGAATTTTTATATGGAATCTAGTCAGCGAGATTTGTGGAAAAAGTCTGTCTTATTGGCGCTGGTAGTACAAAATATGGCAAATTAGAAGATAGTATTACAGATATTGCACTTCAGGCATCTGTGGATGCCATTGAAAGCGCAGGAATAAGTCCTAAGGAAATCCAGGCCGGATACATCTCAAACGTGTTTGGTATAGCTGATAAACAAGTGCACTTGGGTCCTGTTATAATGAGTAATTTGGGCGTACCAGAAGTTCCTTCATTATCTATAGAATCTGCATGCGGTAGTGGATCAGTTTCATTTAGAGAAGCATATGCAAATGTTGCTGCAGGTTTTTATGACGTTATCTTAGCAACAGGTGTGGAAAAAGTAACTCACACAGGTACTGAATGGACTACGACATATTTCTCATATTGTTCTGATTTCTTTTATGAAGGAGGAGCAGGTGCATCATTTCCTGGATTGTTTGCATCTATGGCACGAGCATATCTTTCTGAATTCAAAGCAACTGAAGAAGATCTTGCAAAAGTCGCAGTAAAAAATCATGATAATGGTCTCTTAAATCCAAAAGCACATCTTAGAAAAAAAATATCTGTAGATGATGTTTTAAAATCTGCTGTAGTTGCCAGTCCTCTAAAATTGTATGACTGCTGTCCTTTCTCTGACGGAGCAAGTGCAGTAATACTATGCAGTGAAAAATTTGCAAAAGCTCACACCAAAAACTATGTTGAGGTCATTGGTTCAGGCAGGGGTGGATCACCTGCAGCACTGCAAGGAAGAGATCACATCACTACTATACCGAGTACAAAAATTGCAGCACAATCTGCATACAAGATGGCAGGAATAACAGCAAAAGACGTTGATTTTGCTGAAGTTCATGATTGCTTCACAATTGCAGAACTAGTCGATACTGAAGACCTAGGATTCTTTGAAAAAGGAAAGGCTGTAGAAGCTATACGAGAAGGACGAACAAAACTTAACGGAGATATCTCGATTAATCCATCTGGAGGTCTCAAATCAAAAGGTCATCCAATAGGTGCTACTGGAATAGGTCAAGTGGCAGAAGTGTTTGATCAATTAACAGGAAAAGCAGGCGAAAGAACTGTAAAAGATGCCAAAATAGGATTAACACATAATTTTGGTGCTACAGGTGCCAGTTGTGCCGTACATATATTCAGAAGTGTATAGACTTGCTTACAAAAGAAGAATTTGCTATAAATGCCAAATCTGGCAAAATTATGACTAGAAAATGCACCAAATGTGGCCATCATCATCTTGTAACAACATATTTCTGCCAAAATTGTGGAAATAAGGGGTTTGTAAATGATATGATAGAGGGGAAGGGTTCTATTGTGACTTATACTATAATCACTGTACCTCCTGATGGCTATGAAGAATATGTTCCATATGCGTGGGTAGTCATGAAAATAGATAATTCTGAATTACGAATTTCTGGTTTTATGGCAGGTATTAAATCTCCTACAGATCTTCCACTTGGAACAAGAACACGAGTTACTGGTTATGATCAACGTGGAATCATAATTGAAAAACAGTAAATCAAATTTATTAAACTGATTAAAAAAATTCAAAAAATCTTTTTTATAATATTCTAATCAATGGTTTGTTATAATGTCTGTTGATGTTGTTTGTGGAAGATGTGGAGCTAGAATTGCAAATATGAGAATGCTAAAACCAATAAAAGATGTGATGCGACCATACAACAGTAAATGCCCGTCCTGCGGTCAGACATTATCTCAATCTGAATTTAGTGTAGACGTACAGAAAAACTGATCTAAAAAGCTTACTTTTACGATCAAATCAGTCAAAAATCTTAATTACCGATGCACTCTAGACATCCCATGGAACTAAGCGAGGACTTTGGAGATCCAAAACGTGGTGGAATTCTACAATCTGCATCAAAACGTGTGAGAATGATCTTCTCTGTTATGGCAAGTCCAAACAGAATAGATATTTTACGTATACTGAATTCTAAAGGACCTCTTACCTATTCTGAACTTAAATCACTTGCTGGTTTCAAGTCAAAAAAAGAAAGTGGTAAATTTGCGTATCACCTGAGAAAATTACTCAGACAGTCTCTTGTGGCACTTAACAAATCTGAAAGAAGATATACTATTACTAATTTGGGTAAACTTGTCCTAAGTCTTGCTAGGCAGATTGAGGAACGATCTATTATTGAAAGCGGTAAGATGTATGTCAGGACTTCTCATGAATCAATAGAAGAATTCAATTCTCATAAGATTATTCAATCTCTTGTTCGTGAAGGTAGTCTTCCACTAGAACTGGCCCAAAAAATAACTGAAGAAGTAGAAAACCGAATATACAAATTCCAAACATCGTATCTTACATCCTCGCTTATACGTGAAATGGTTAACTCTGTTCTTTTGGAACAAGGTCATGAAGATTATAGGCACAAACTAGCTAGATTTGGACTTCCTGGCTACGATATACGTGAAATGTTAACTAATGTAGATGGAATTCATAATGGAGTAGAAGGCCTAATATCTAAAACAGGCCAAAGTGTATTTGGCGAATATCTTGTCTTGAATACTCTGCCAAAAGATGTTGCTGATTCTCATCTCTCCGGTGATCTTCATATAACCAATGCTGGTTTGTGGTCCCTTTTACCTGATACCGTATTTGTAAACATAAAGGATCTCATTGAAGAAGGTGTTGACTTGAGAGGAAAATTCTTGAGTGTGACCAGAACTCCTTCTCCAAATTCATTGGATAATCTATTTACTTCCATGTCTATACTGACATCTCTACTCATCAAAGAAGCATCTCAAGAGGTAGTAATGGATGGTTTAGTTACTGTACTACAAAAATATTCCAAGAATTTGCCTGAGATCGAAGAAAAACTTGCAAACTGTTTTGCAAAAATATCTACAGGATCAAAATATGGAAAGAATGGAACACTTGCTTCATTTAGAATTTCAATAAACACAGAACCAAAACTAGTTGGAACAATCCTCCAAGCATACAAAAAATATGTCAAAGCAACACCGCTCCCTTCAATAGGATTGATTGTTGATTATGAAAAAGCCAAGATAAGTGACTATTCTGAAGTATTGTCTGACATTATCGCACTAGGAGGACACGTTATGTTCTCTAAAGGATTAGTGTCTAACAAGGGCCTCTCACGCGGAGATACAAAGAATATTGGAACAACTTCCATCAATTTAGAATCATTATCTATTAACATGCCTCGACTCGCCTTTGAATCTAATAAAGATGAAACCTATTTCAGAGCACGACTTGCACTATTGATGAAACCCTCACTAGCAGCCATGTCTTTAAGAAAGAAAGAGATCTCTGATCTGACAAGACGAGGCCTAAACCCCATCCTTGCAAACAATACCCAATACATGCAAAAAGGTTCAGTTACACTAGTTGTTAATCTGATTGGACTCAAAGAAGCAGTATACGGTATACTGGGATATGAAAATAATAAGACTGGGCATGAAATAATGTCCAAAGTAATAAACACTGCCATAGAGGTAGCTGCCAAGAAAGGAAAGGAAATGGGAGATAATGTCATAGTTACTATGACTG
The DNA here is from genome assembly GCA_028867235.1 of Nitrososphaerota archaeon. GTDB lineage: Archaea > Thermoproteota > Nitrososphaeria > Nitrososphaerales > Nitrosopumilaceae > Nitrosotalea. The sequence continues at coordinate 3,655 of JAGWGS010000043.1, forward strand.
AGAGTGATGCAGCCAGTCGTTTCTCATCTCTTGACGGTGAAAAATATGGCAAGATGTCAATTAGTCATCATGTAATAGGAGAATCATATTCTGAGGGAGTAACTCTTGATGCTGCTGAAATGGTAGAAATGAATCCCAAAAATGAAAAAATTGTAGAATCAAACTACTTTTCAAAAATACTCAATGGTGGTTTATTGGTACAGTTAAAGATCCCTGATACAATGGATTCTTCAGAAATAAAGAAGGCTATAGAAAAAGCAGGAGATCTACTAGGGTCATTCAGACCAGTCAAAAAGGTGCCTATTTGTAGTAATTGTGGTCTCAAAGAAGAAAAGATCGCTGAGAAATGCTCTGTGTGCAAGTCGCCATACATACTTGCATAACTTTCACCTTAGGAAAGATAAAACAGTTAAAGAGGAAAACAATCTAAATTAATCTAAAATTTATACTGAATTTTCAATGAATCCTCAAAATTTATTTTATCTAGAGACGATCTAATACCATGAAAATCGTAACGGTGTCAACAAAATTGATCCAAAGTTTAGCTTTAGAAAATTATTTTTTGCCGCAGTGTTTATTTAACTCCCATTTGATAGGTTGGAGGGGAGTAATTTGACAGATTTTTCACAAATAGAAAATTCGATCATTCAAGTAAAAAAACGAGATGGTCGAGTATCTGATTTCCAAAAAGATAAAATTTCAAATGCAATATACAAGGCACTTGTTGCATGTGGCAGATCCGATCATGGACTTGCAGATAAACTAGCAGGTCATGTACTTGTAAAACTAGTTAATAGAGGATTCTCTGGTTCTGATGCACCAAGCGTAGAGGATGTACAAGATATGGTAGAATCTACTTTGATTGAAGAGGGCTTGGGAGAGATCGCAAAGGCATACATCCTATATAGACACGAACGACGACGAGTCAGAGAAGAAAAGATGAAGGTTCTTGAATCTAAATCTCTTGATAGTGTCGCAAAAAGATTTGATCTAAACTGTCTGCGGGTTTTAGCATCTAGATATCTTCTACGTAACAACAAGGGCCAAATCACAGAAAGTCCAGGTGAAATGTTTGAAAGGGTCGCTATTTTAGTAGGTATTGCAGATATACTAAGAGATCCATCTGTATTTCAAATTGAAAGCGGTGTCATTCAAAATACTGAAGAAGCCACAAGATATTTGGACAAACTTGACGATTTCAACTATAAATTCAAGGTAGGAAAGTACTATCTTAACAAATATCATTTTAGATCTCTTATCAATGCTTACATAGATCTGGCAAAACGTGGCCAAATGAAAGTAAGCTTTAGAGAATTGCTGACCCTGTTGGCTGCAAACAAGTTTGAACAATATGCTGAGAGAATAAAAGAATCAGCTGACCTGATGATTGCTCAAGACTTTTTGCCTAATTCTCCAACCATGATGAATGCAGGAGCAAGATTAGGCCAACTTTCTGCCTGCTTTGTTCTTGCAATGGAAGATGACATGGAAAAGATAATGAAATCGTCATCAGATGCAGCATTGATATTCAAATCAGGTGGAGGTGTTGGAATAAACTACTCTGATCTGAGACAGGAAGGAGATATGGTGGCATCAACATCTGGTGTAGCTTCGGGACCTGTGTCTTTCATGAATATAATCAATACTGTTACTGAGGTCGTCAAACAAGGTGGAAAACGAAGAGGTGCAAACATGGGAATAATTGAAGCATGGCATCCCGATATTGAAAAATTCATTACTGCTAAAACAAAACCAGGTGTTTTGGAAAACTTTAACGTGAGTGTTGGAGTATGGGAAGACTTTTGGGATGCACTTGTAAATTCATCTGATGGAAAATTTGTTCTTCGAAGTCCACGTGAAAGAGATCCTGTTCGAGAGATAAATGCACATCACCTAATTGATCTAATTGCATTGTCTGCATGGAAGAGTGGTGAACCAGGATTGATCTTCTTTGATATTATAAACAAATACAATGTATTTGCTAAAGCAAGAGGAGGACCAATAAGGGCAACAAATCCATGTGGAGAACAAAGTCTCTATCCATACGAATCTTGTAATCTCGGTTCAATCAATCTCTCAAACTTTGTAAAAAGAAAAGCTGATGGTCAATACGAGTTTGATTGGCAAAGATATGAAGAAGCAATAAGAAAGACAACAAGGTTCCTTGATAATGTTATTGATGTAAACACATATCCAATCCCTGAAATTGACAAAGCATCAAAAGACTCTAGAAGAATTGGTCTTGGAGTCATGGGAGTAGCTGATCTCTTATTCAAGTTACGAATTCCGTATAACTCTCAAGAAGGATATGAATTCCAAGAGAAACTTGCTGAAGCGCTCTCTTATTATTCCATGGAGGAAAGTGTAGCACTTGCAAAAGCACGCGGATCATTCCAATTGTGCTCAAAAACAGAATTTCCAGAAGGTAAGATCCCCATTGCTGGATATTACGAGAAGCCAAAGAATGGACGAACTTATGATTGGGATGCATTGATTGCTAAGATTCAGAAGCATGGTATCAGGAATGTTCTTACAACCACTGTGGCTCCTACCGGTACATTGTCAATGATATCTGATTGCTCAAACGGAATGGAACCAATGTTTGCTCTAGTATTTGAAAAGAGAGTAACAGTAGGTAGATTCTTCTACACTAACAAAATCTTTGAAGCAGTACTCAAAGAACATGGTCTATACAATGATCAAATTCTTGAGAAAATTGCAAATAATTATGGTTCAGTAAAAGGAATTCAAGAAATTCCAGAATGGATGCAGAAAATATTTGTCACTGCTATGGACATTCACTGGGCAGACCACTTGATGGCTCAAGGAGTATGGCAACGCTGGATAGGCAATGCCATTGCAAAGACAATCAATATGCCAAATGATGTTTCATCTGATGATGTCAAGGCTGCATATCTACTAGCACATGATCTTGGCCTAAAGGGAATAACTGTATTCAGAGATGGTTCAAGACATGAGCAGGTACTACACATGACTGGGAACAATGTACAAAAGAACTTCCAAGTAACTCCCAGTCCATATGTAACAGACTATATCGCAAAGAATGTCACAAACGCATATCTAAAAACTGAGATAGAAAGAGCACTTCAGATAAAAATGCCAGAAAGTGTAACGTCTACTCCAACACCGGCACTTACACCAGAACAAATGGAAGAAAGATTATGTCCTACATGTAAAAACAACTTGGTGTTTGCAGAAGGATGTAGTGTGTGCATTGAATGCGGATATAGTGGTTGCACATCTGGATAGATTTCTACAATCAAAACTCTTTTAGTATCTTTAATTCTTCAGGGTATTGTTGAATAAAAAAATACTTGGTGCATCAATTGGTGGAGCTGCAATAACAGCTGTTGTTGTACTCTTTGTGTTAATTCCTTTGTTGCAATCAGGATCAACTCCTCCAGCCAATATCCAACATAATCCAAAACTTGGACTTGTTATCATGCCTCCAACTCAAAAACCTACACTAGATGAAATCAAAAGTGCATATGCCCAAGCAGCATCAATAGGCATAGGGCGAAGTAATGCATATCTTTCTTGGCCATTAATGGAGCCAAAACAAGGCGAGTACAATTGGGGCTATTCTGATATTATAATGGGATTAAATCGAGAGCAAAATCTCAATGTTACACTTTACTTTTCAGTAATTAACAACCAAATTTTAGGCCCATTTCCAAACTGGATGGGAAAACCTCAACTTGACAAAAAACTTCAAGATCAAACAGTAACTACACTTGATGCTATACTCTCAAGATATTACATAGTGGACTATGTAATAATAGGTGGAAACGTAGACAGCTACTTTAGAGAACATCCAAGCGAAATTCCACAATATGTAGACTTTTTCAATGGTGTATACAGTCAACTCAAAGCAAAACATCCTAATGTAAAATTTGGAAACTGGTTCTCATTAAATGATGTATCAAATCATTTTGAAGGAGATCTTGTAGGAAAGCTAAACCAAGGAGATTTTGTAGCATATTCTTACGCACCTGTAGATATGCTGTATTATGAAAATAATGATACGCAACAAGAGGGAGCTAATTTACACAAAATGATTGATTATGCAAAGGGTAAAAAAATAGCATTAATGGAGGTTGGTTGGAGCACCTATAAATCAATCAACGGAACAAAAGAAAACCAACAAAAATTTGTACAAGTTGTATATGATTTCTATAAAAAGAACCAAAATGACTTTGAGTTTTTGACTTGGTATAGACAGTATGACAGACCCGTTGATACTTGTTATAGCTCATTAAATCAAGATACTAGTTCCATATTTAGTAATGATATAGTATTGAATAATACTGCAGCATATCTGTGTGGTACAGGTTTGTTCGATGTAGATAAAAATCCAAAACCTGCTTGGGATGAGTTAAAACATCAGATACAATCTATCATTAACTCTTAATTATATATCTACAAGTCATTTTATTATTGAAATATGTTGTAATCTGCAGTATAATTCTGTTAATTGTACACATTATTCCTGTACACGCTGTGTATGAACTTCCTACAAATGAAGAAAAAACATTATTTGATCAGCTTTTGTCACAATTTCAAACAGTGAATGCACCAAAAAAGGATGTATCTGATGTAATCGATACACTTCAAAAAACAATGCTAATTACTTTTTCATGTAGTCCAGGTGATATCAATAGTAAAATTATGATATTTGTAAATACTAGATTAGCAAAATTCGATGAAAGCACTGTTCATCAAGATCTAGTTACTGGAGGATCTTATACTTGGCATTGTTCTGAAGATATACAAACTGGAAAAGGATCATTGGTTTGTAATAATGAAATTCGAATTAATCCAAAAGTGATCTCAAATGATACCCAAGTGGATACAAGATTACACAATATTGAAAATTTAGTTATATTGTATCATGAACTACTTCATGGACAGCTAATGATAGATGCTATAAAGGGATCTACATTGTGGCAGAAAGAAACTTGTAATTCTCAAGCTGGAAGTGATATTGATTATTCTTTTGCTGATCCTGATCATAAAATAATCAACTATCTACAAACACAATTTGCATCGGAACTTGTAGATCAAGAAGATGGAAAGATGATAACCAAAGAAATATCTCCTGATATGACAAATAATGGCACATTTACTATCAAAGTGCTTGGCTTTACAGATTATCCCTCATTTGGGAGTGGCGCAAAGATAACTATACGAACAAATAACATATCTGAAGATTCGTTTTTTCAGATAAAAAATGATGTATTTCTTAGTGGACATCTCAAAGATATAACAAAATCAGGAATTGCATGGTTTTACATTTTTAATTCTGAGAAAACACGTGATATGTCAGAACCTGTTCCTACATGGATAAAACGAATAGCAGGTTTATGGTCAACTCAACAAGGACATGAT
>JAGWGS010000044.1 GCA_028867235.1 Nitrososphaerota archaeon
AACCAGATACTGTTCAAAAGTTGATTGAACGAGGATGGGCAAAACTGGTATTTGAAGCAGGCATTGCGATCAACTCATACACTCCCATCACAAATGACACCAAAACAGAATCCATGGTAGCAAATGATACTACATATCTGTCACAAACTGTAGACGAATGGAAAAGCAAAACACCAAAACAACTAGATGCATATTATAAAAAATACAAAGATGCTTTCTATGACGAACTTGGAAGTTTTCTGATAAAAGATGAAATGAAAAAGGAACTAGAGAGACAAGATATTAAAAACATACATGATGATTTCAAAATCTTTCCTGGAATGTCACTTGATTCACTTCCGCCTCATATCAGTTACGATGCAGTGGTAAACGCAACTGACGGGAATAGCTATCTCTTGCTTGGCGGTGTCTTTGCAAACAAAATTGAGAGCATAAAGATAACAAAACTGGTATTTGATAAAGACGTGTTAAACTCTCTGGACTCTGGCAGGAGCTTGCCTTACACGGGTCAATTTATAGAGGATCCAAATAGGGTTATCCAAAATTCTGATATTCCATGGTCCAGTATAGGCACAGGCAAATACGGAGTACTAGAAATCGGTCTTTATACATCAGTATACCACATGATTCCTGATGCCCAGAAATACTATACTGCAAGAGCACACCAACTAATTCCATTTTACGTTCCTGTCACAATTACAACCCCAACGTTTGCAACAGATGGAGTTCGTTAGATAATATGAAAATTCTACCCATTATGATACTTGTAGGATTGTCTATTGTAACACTACAAGCATTTTCTATTGATCAAGAATCTAGTTCAACTCCTGAAAACGCAATGACATATTCTTATACAGACAACACACTACAGTTACAATTTGTCATTCCAGTAATCATAGCAATCATATCAACAGTAGCAGGAATGGCGATTTATGCAGGAACAAGAAAGAAATGAAAACCCCGCACATATCAATAATTACAACACTTGCAATTCTCACAATCTCAATTTTAGGAATTGTGTCCTATGCATATGCCGACACAGGCAACTCAACAATTCAAGTTAACGGAACACAGTATGAAATCGATTACAAGACAACAAATGTATTAGTAAAAGGAATGTCCGCACATCTTAACTCCTATTATAATAACAGACTGGATTTTGACATTGTATCCAATCCAACACAAAATGGTTCCATGACTGTATCAATGTCAAAGGAAGCGATGGAGACCATCTTTTGCTATCCGAGTTGGGCAATAGGAGACACCCATAATGACTGGGACTTTACCGTAAGCACTGATAAAAAATATGGCGAGGAGTTTGACCAATCGGCGAACCTACAGAGCACTACTCTCACCTTTGATGTTCCAGCAAATTCTAGCAGAATCACATTTTACCATATGTTTGTAGGCATGGCAGTAGCAGATCCGGTGCAATATGCAGGAATTCCAAGTTTTGGAACATACCATCAAGGAGAGATGATAAATTTTACAGGAATTGTGCAAGATGGATGCAACAGACGCTTGCCATATTCCATCATCACTACTCATGCAGGAGTTCCTTCAGTTGTTGACATGAAAACACATGCAGACAAACAAGGCATTTTCAATGTAAATTTCACAATGCCCTCCAGTGTTACTTCAGGACGGTATAAGATGGAAATTAATGGCTTGTGGGGAAACATGTCTGGCAAGTTTTTCAGCACCCTTCTTGTGGAACAAAACAACGAGACAAATGTTTCATACAGACTAGAAGATCCAAGACTTGGAACGTTTGTTATTCCCTATCATCTTGATGGTGGTGAGATATCAGACATTGGAGTGGATCCAATTTCAAACATATTGACAATACGTTATGATGCATCACATAGTGGTACGCTTGAGATCAGAATTCCACAAGACCTGATGGATTTTGTTGGGACACGAAATGATATCACAATGGAGTATAGTGGACTTCGAAACAGCGTTACCTTAATCGAACATCTTGATTCTCAAGGAAATAGAGTATTTGATCTTCCAGTAATTCAAGGAAATGACAACGTAATCAACATTCAGGGAATCACTTATGGAAAAGATCTAGGATATGACAGGCAGGGAATAATCCCAGTCAGAGTAAATGGCACGTTTTACCCGTTACCATATAACATAACAAATGGTGCACTGCAAGTCACGGCAGATACAGCAGACAAGGCACTAAAACTACGGATCTATACAATAGCAGATGGAGGTCACTTGCACCTTGTACTTCCACGAAAGGTAATAGACTCGACAAATGATGGAGTAGACAAGAATTTTGTTGTAATGTATATGAAGAAAAATAACATCGTGACTCAACCAGCATATTATGAATCTCAGACAAGCAACAATACAAGAACACTTGAGATTGATTTTGGCAGGGGCGAGACTATTGCATATATTTACGGTACCTATCTAGTACCAGAACTTCCATTTGCAGTTCCAGTTTTGTTGATTGGATTTGTATCACTGATTGTACTTTATAGGATTAAGGTCATACAATGAAAACATTCCATCTTTCAATAATTACTGCATCAGGAATAACGTCATTTATTATCTTGGGCATATATCTAATCTTGAATCCATCTGACGATGTGCAGCCTAAAGTACTAATCACAGATATTATTACCACACCAAAAATTTTGCATGTAGGAGACCATTTTACAGCAAACGCTACAGTAAAAAATGTAGGATCGCGTACTGTTTCTTTTTTTTCAAATCACATATCTGGCATATTTGATAAGCATGTAGTTGTTTCTCATTATAATGGATGCAGTGGGGTGTATGGAGGCAATATCCTCATGCCTTCACAATCAAAGGAATTGACATTTCCGTCTCCTGGGTGTGATTATTATGTTGCCAATTCTTCTGGCACTACAAATGTGGCAGTAAAGTTACTATACAATATTCAAAGAATGGAATATGCGGTTAATGCATCAAAGGAATTTACAATCTTTCCAAAACCATAGTTGAGATGTAATTATGATTCATTACCGCCCACCAGAAAAACCGACGAAAAATATCAACAATATTTGTAAACTTTTATGAATGATATCTTATTTTGAAACACTGTGTGCCAGCCTATCATGAATCTGGGCTAGAATCAATTCCGCCTTTTCCTTATTCTCAAAGGTCTCGGCCTTTTCATCCATGATTGCATCAATTTCATAGCTCTTGTCCACCAACACATTTGCTACATGATCATCTAGTGTACCATTGCCCATCAAGTAATATGCAAATACTGTATTTTTCTGCCCTATTCTGTGCAATCTATCTTCTGCCTGTCTATGTATGGCAGGACTCCAGTCAAGCTCTGCAAATATTACGTACCTTGCCCTGCTGAGATTGATTCCTACATTTCCTGCACGTAATCCTGCAATTATTAATTTAGTCTCACCGTTCTGGAATCTATCTATTCCCTCTTGTCTTTCCTTGTCACTCTGCCCACCTATGATTGATGCAGGAGAATACTCTGCCAAGCTTCTATGTAGTAATTCATGTATTGCCTTGTGGTGGCAAAATACCACAACACTTTCTTCAATCTCCATTATATTTTTGACAAACTCGATAACATGCGGAACCTTGGCAACACCTGCTGCTTGTCTTTCACTTTGAATTGCCCTCTTGTATGATGAAAACTTGTCAAATGCACTTGTTGCACTTTTTTGCTCTTCTTCCAGTCTGTTCCATATTTTGCCTAGTTCTGTCTGATAATAGTTGATATCTGAATCGATTAGCTCCTTGTATCGGACTTTGTCCTTTAATTCCTTTAGTACGTCTGACTTTTTGCGACGCAGCATGACATGCTTGCGCAGCTCCTCACCTAGACTTGCTCGCTTGTTTTCTAAAACAATTGCCTTGCCCTTTTCGTTGACATAACAGAAATATTCACAAAACTCTTCAAATGTACCCAATAATCCTGGCCTGAGTATATCCACAATTGGCCATATCTCAGAACCACGATTGTATATCGGAGTACCGGATAGTCCGATTCGGTATTTTATAGAATCAAGTGCGGCTAATTTTTTGACAGCAGTATATTTTTTCGTAGTCTTGGAACGCAAATGCTGAACCTCATCACATACTATAGTCTTGATGTTTAGTTTGGCAAGATCGTTTGTTCTCTTGTGTAATAAATCATAGTTGATGATATACACATCATATTTTCCAAGCTCTTGTGCTTTACCTGTTCTAATTAGAACAGATGATGGATGTTCATCCTCTGTTATTTTTCCATTGCGGCTGCGTTTTTTCAAAAATTTCTGAGTTTCTCTCTGCCAATTATTTAATGTGACAAGTGGTGCTACAATGAGTACAGGAAATGTCTGTTTTTCTGTTGCCAAATATGAGAGGGTCTGCACGGTATTGTGTGCTATGATACCATTTGTGATATAGTTGTGTGTCTGTGGGACTGACAAATCATAGACATAACCTGAAAATTGTTTTTCCTCAACTGATTTTACTGGACACCAGTAAAGTGATTCTACAGATATCTCTCGTAATTGTTGTGCCAAATCATGATGAGTTTCTTCTATTTTATTTGAAACTTGGATTGCAATCTGTTTGCTTGTTCCTTGAGTGTACATATATGATGCGGACAAATAAAGAGGATGCAATGATGTTTCAGTTTTAGAAATTTTCTTGGTTGTAGGTACTGCAACCTTGTCATTATCTTGTAGCTCACCGGCTCTCTTCCATCCATCAGGAGTTAGAAATCTATGACGTTTTGTACATTCTATCTCAGAGCCATCTTTGAGAGTTATCTTTGCAATGGATTCGTTGATCTTTTGTCTAAACACTCTGCTTACTTTTTTGGAAACAATCTCTTTTCCATCAAATGACTGGACTTTGATTGGAGTCTCAAGTCTTGCCCATTCTTCATTGCCATCTTTTTCTGTTACACTTGCTTGATCCCAGATATTTTTGATTGTAATGCTGCCATTTGTTGTACTAACTAGTGTCTCACCTTTCACACACTTGCCCAAACCCATTTCGTCTGCCAAGAGCGCATTTCCTGATGACTTTAAAAGAAAATCAAGACCCTCTCTCTGAAAATCTAATAGTTGTCCCCTGAACTGATTTCCGGGGTTTGCCTTTCGAAGCTTTTCAATTCGTGTCCATTTTTTCTGCGGAACGATAACCTTGCGAACCTTTCTATGCCATATTGACTTTGATCTTATCTCAAGTGGATACCTATCCATTATCCATTTTATTTTTTCAACATTTTGGACTGTATCTGGCACTATGGCCTCTTCTGGGCCGTTTCCATACCATGCGTGTGGTATTACACGTGCAACCATGCTTACTGCTCGCGAGCCTGTAAGCTTCCAAGTCCAATTCTTTGAGTATGTATCCAAGACATACTCCAGTGTGCCAAATTCTTTCATAATCTATAATTCTTCGACATTGGTAAACTCGATTTATGAATCTTTTACTCTGATGCTATGATCGCAGTTTTTTGGTTTATACCATCTTTGAAACCAATTTGCCGGAAAAAATAGGCTTTTTCAAAAATTTAAGGCAAAATTTGATAAATCTTTCAAAAGATATACCAAGAGAGTTACTTGGCAAACTTTTTCTTGAATTTCTTTAGTTTATCCAACCCAAGTGACTTGCCAAAGAATTTTCGAACATAAAAGTATGCAACGGCTGTAGCAATTGCTGCAGAACCCACTACTGTAGAAACAATTGGCCAAAATACTGCCTCATGATTTGGATACAATCCAAATACTGTAGCAATTGTATTTGGTACAAGTTCTGCAGTACCTGCCACTGTCCACCAAATTATCAATATTGTGACCTTGTTTGTGACCTCAGTCTGTACAACGTTTGCACCCGTGGCAACCATTTGCATGACGTTTTCTGACATTTGTATTTGTCTGTCTAGTCTTCCCAAAATTACCTCAAATTTGGCAAGTATTACCTCATCATCTGAAACCAAGTCCGCATCCCCATACTTTAGGTTGTGAACTGTGTCATAGCTTGCCCAGATTGCATTCAAAAATGTCAAAAGTGATGTCTTCATATTAGATAATTCAAGAGAGATGTCTCTTGTGACTTGTCTTGATCCTGCCAAATCTATCTCAAATTGTTCTGCTCGCTCTACAATCAATCTAAGAATGGAAAAATTGGCCTCACTGATTTCATCGATGATTCTTGCTAACAATATTGTCTGTCTGTCAGCCCAACTGTCTGCCTCTTTTGGAAGTTTTCGTAAAACAGTTGGCGCATAATTGTACAATCGTGCAATCTTTCCTCCATAGTCGTCGTGAATTGTTACTATGAGATCTTTTTTCATAAATATCAAAATTGGAGCAGTAAGTGTTGTGTTGTTTCCTGGAACTACAAACGGTATCATCAATCCCAACATGTCTCCTCTGTCTTCGTAACTTGACACGTATCCAGACAGGAGAATTGATGGATCCATGTTTATGCTTAATTTGCTGAGGATCTTTGGAGTCTCTTCAATAATGTTATCAACTACACACTCTATCCAAGTAAGATGACCTGCTGATGTAATTGCCGGAAGCTCGTCAAGCTCAACGGCTGGCTTTTTAAACGGGACACCTTCTTGCATGCCAGCTGCGCTGATTGCCTTTATCATGTCTTGAGGGACATTTTGGACTTATATACACTTATTCGTGAAAAAAAACTTACCTGATATTTTTCGTATCTCTATGAAAGTTATAGAAAAAATCTGATTCAAAGATTTGGTTCCATAATTATGATCTGTGCATCCCATCTTGTTAAGAATAATGTCCAGTGCGTTGCTAGATTAATCCAACATGTGTTGGAAAAAACCAACATGGTTCAAGCCTTCACAGGTAAATTTCCATTGGTTTGAATGACAAGCCCAATCATATGGATGCAGTAATTCTATGAATACTTGATAATATTTATCCGACTATGTCTCAAGTATACCATCATTAAACTTGATACTTGCATGGCTACCGTCACAGAATGGCTTGTTACCTGATGCTCCACAACGACACAAAGTCACACGATTACGTTTTTCGTATATAGTACCATCTTCAGATTCAATTGTAACATCTCCTCGTACCCAGATAGGACCACTACATTTCATGGTAGGATCTTCGATTATCCCTATTGACGGTTCTAACTTGTCTTCAATTTCTTTACCAGTTTTTTTGTCATGTAATGTCAGCCTACCAGAAGGACAATGCATTGCTTCACGTATGACAAGCTCGCGAATCTTTGGGTCATCAGTATCTTCTATTAATGACCAAATTTTCCCTCCAGGATCACAGAATCGTGCAAACGCGCAAAGGTTTTCCTGATCACCTAGTACTAATGTAGGTCCATTCATTTTTTGGGCTTGGGCATCATAAGGCTCCTTGGATGCAGCCTCTTTTCCGTTAAAATTTATTTTTGCATGTGTGCCGTCACAAAATGGCACATTTTTAGAGTGGCCACAACGACATAACGCATAATCAGATTTTATCTCAAATGTCTTGCCTTTCTTCCAATCCCAAGAAAAGCCCTCCTTGTTGTTGACTATAATCTCAACTGAGAGAGGAAGGTCTCCTGAGACAAGATACGGACCATTCTTTGTTATTGTAATCTTTTTTTCAGATTTTACCATATGATGATATCTGTATGGCATGACATGCTAATATCATTTGTCAACCCTGTGCCTCATGGATTTGGTATTTGTCAAAAAAGTCCTGGCCTTCACCTAGTTTTTGAGCCAGAAATGATTCTAGTTTTTTTATCACCTCAGCTCTAGACAGCTTACCCTCAATGGTATCGTAATAGGTAGCTTGAGATTGGCGGAATTTTTTGTAGCTAATTACTCTCATGATATGATATAGTGACAACTAGCACAAGTAGTTTTTTGTTATTTTTTAGAATCGTGATGCAATTACAAGGGTTGTAGTCGCAGTGACACTTGGGATCTTTCGAATCTTGTTTTCAATGATTTCTTTGAGTAACTCCACGGTATTTGATTCAATTATTGCCAGGATATCATAAGGACCTGTTGTTCTTATTGCTTCTTTTACACCTGCTATTTCCTTGATTTCATCAATTATCTTTCCTTCAGAACCTGATTCACAGTTAATCATGACACATGTTGTTTCAATGTCTTTGCTGAGCTGTGCTTGAAGCATTGTCACTGTTACGTGAATTTTGTATATTATGAATACTCAACAAGTTAGCTTATTTATCATAATTCTAGCTTAGTCGATCAGGATAAGATCGGCGGTTTTTGTGTTTTGCAATATAGCGTGGATTATTTTTAACAAGATGTTCATAAAATTATTTCCCAAGAATCAAATTGAAAAATAAATCGAGATTAAAAATGTCAAATCAAACACTAGGGGATCTTGTAAAGACTGCAGACAAGATAACAATTGACCAAATCAAGGGGAAAAAAGTCACCTTGAAAATAAGCTGGTTCGATCTAAAAGGAGTACGAAAATCAAAAAAGTTCCTACTCACTGAAAAAGACAAGATAGAATTTTAGAAAACATTCTATTGTCTAGTTTTAATCAAAAACCTTCTTTTTCTGTTTTTTTATTCAAATCTTGATATGATGTTTCATTTTCTGATACTCAGATATTATTTTTGACATGCCAAGATCAATCCAGAACTTTGGAGTATGAACTAAGTCATGTGCAAAATAGATAAAACACGTAATCTAGCGATATTTGTAATTCAGAGGCATTTGTTCTAAATCAGATATCTTTGTACCGTTAAAGAAAGTATCAAGAATCATTTGCATTCCATTGTAAAATCCATTATCAGTGTAAATTACTACGTGGTATCCTTGTTTAAAAAATTCAAACACATAGTAATTAGAATCGTGTAATTTGCCATCATTTGGATATGCATAGATTGTAAAATTTCCTTTTCCCCAAGCCTCTAGATTTTTTGTATTTTCATGAGGATCTACATCATCTGCAGTACCGGTGCAATTACAAAAAATAACATAAA
>JAGWGS010000045.1 GCA_028867235.1 Nitrososphaerota archaeon
GCTCTCTGGAGAAAAATCTTGGAAAAAACTCCCGCATCTAGAGAAGATGAGCTAGTGGAAATAGCTAGCAAATCATTGGCTGCTCAAAACCTCTTACTTGACAGCTGCTACGATGCTTACTGCTAATCTCTATACTATTTTATAGCGCATATCAATTTGCTCTTTCGTAGGGCCCATAACTCAGCTTGGTAGAGTAACCGGCTCATAACCGGTGAGCCAAGGGATCGAAGCCCTTTGGGCCCACTACTTTGTTCCTTTTGATCTGTATGATATTTGGCTTATTGTTGAACATTTTGTTCTATGATTTTGATCAAAAGATATGTTGGATGTAGCCTAGAATTTTTCATTATTGTATACTAATTTTAAAATAAGCAGTAACTTATTTTCATTTGGCCGCAATGAAGAATCAGAGTTATAACTGACCTGATGATGTAAAGGCATTTGTCTGAGCTGCCTACAATCATGATAATTAAATCAGTGATTTTACACCGAATGTTATAGAGTATATATAAAGCGCGTATTTAAACACCGAAATGCCTCAAACAAAGCCTATTGTAAGTATAGAAAACGTTGTGGCATCTGCTTCAATTGATCAAAGACTTGATCTTAATGTAATTACCCAGACATTTCCTGATGTTGAATATCATCCTGATCAATTTCCTGGTCTAGTTTTTAGAATAAAATCTCCGAAAACTGCTACATTAATTTTCAGCTCTGGAAAAATGGTTTGTACCGGAGCAAAATCTGAGGAGCAATCAATAAAGGCAGTACGAAGCGTTGTACAAATTTTGCGAAAGGGAGGAGTCAAGATAAAAAAAGATGCAGTGATTGTAATTCAAAACATTGTTGCATCTGCAAATCTTGGTGGTAAGATACACCTTGAACAAGCAGCACGTAATCTCCCAAGAAGCATGTATGAGCCAGAGCAATTTCCTGGACTAATACATAGAATGCTTGACCCTAAAACAGTCATACTGTTATTTGCATCTGGAAAACTCGTATGTACTGGAGCAAAAAAAGAATCTGATGTATATCGCTCAGTACATAATTTGCATACGCTTTTGGAAGAAAAAAGACTGATGATTTACGAAAGTTGATTGTAAAAATTAACTTAAATCAGGACTTTGACATCTGACTGTTGATTCGGCCAATGGTTTGGTTGTCAATCATGTTTTCACTATGCAAAATGTTTGCAAGTGCAAGAATATCTGTAACTTCATATAATTTCACACCTTCTTGTTCTAGGTTCTTGCGTGCATCTTCAAGTCTGTTGACTATGACAAATGCAGAATCTATCTTCATTTTGGCTTCTTTTAGTGCCTTGACTGCGTGAAGTAATGAATGACCTGTTGTGCCTACGTCGTCTACTAGAACAACTCTTGATCCTTCTGGTATCTTTCCCTCTATGAGACTAGAGGTACCATAATCCTTTGGTTTTTGTCTTATGTAGATGAGAGGTTTTACAGTTTCAATTGATAGTGCAGCTGCTATCACAAGTCCTGATGTTGGAACTGATGCTATATAGTCAAAACTATCAAGACCTATCTTATCTGATATCAAATTCTGGAGAGATTTTATCATCTTTCTGAATTGATGTGGGAAACTTGGCACTAACCTGAGATCTATGTAATACGCACTGTCTTTTCCACTTGAAAGCTTAAAGTTTCCAAACTTGATTGCACCGCTTTTTTGCAAGAATATTGCAAACTCTTTGACAAAATCCACAGCAAAATTTACCGAACTAGATTTATTTTAACTGTCCCTTCGGTATGGTATGCCAGAAATTTGGTTAAGTTATGGGCCCACAGATGTGGTACTTGATGTAAAAGCGGAGAATTTAGAAAAACAAGTTGTCTCTGGTGGTATATCATTATCTGATTCTGGGATTGTCTCAAAACTGGAATCTCTTGACATGTCAAAACCAACGGAATTTGTGATATTGGAACATTCAAAGAACATTCAAAAAATAATCTCGTTTTTGGTTGAGACATGTGTAAAAAAATCATTGCCAAAACCAAAATTCCTGGTAGACAAGCCAAATCTGAATTTTATCAAAAACATATTTGCTGATCCTGAAATATCTATATCTGAATTTGATTCTGCGCAATTCTCTAATGCTAATCTTGTTTTTATCAATGAAATGGAATTTGATGGTTTATTTGGATATGATACAGTATCTACCAAACTATTGCGTAGATTTGGAAAAGACAACATGCTTGAAGCCTATGAAAAAAGAGAGGGAAACCTTCCCATGCCTGGTTATGATCTTCAAACAATGCAGGTTGCGAAAAAATTCACAGATGGGTTTGAAATATCATCTATAGAGATTGTAGCAAATCAAACAGGGATTGTTGATATTGCAACAGGTCACCCCTCGTCAACTTTCTTACTGTCAAAATCATTATCATCTGTTGCAACTCAAGAATCAGAAAAACACAGGGTGGCAATAATCAGTACTGGAAAGGAAGCAAGTAATGAAACATTGAGCAGATCTCTTTCATCACTATGGAATTGTTATAATGCAATTAAAGATGAAGGATTAGCAATACTTCTTGCAGAATGTAAGGGAGGTCTAGGTTCTGAAGCCATACAGCAGTATGTAGAGGGCAGAATGAATCTGGACAGGCTAAAGAGCCCTTCCAAATATGTAGATAGGATGGAAGACCTTCTATTTCTAACTGAAGTACGCAAGAAATTTGGAATAGGTATAGTATCTATTCTTCCATATTTGTATACCAAAGAAAAATTGGGAATGATTCCATTTGGCGGTGCAAAAGAAACGCTAGATTATGTTCTTAAAACATACGGGGAACGACAAAAAATTGCAATAATTTCTGATGGCTCTCACATTCTATTGCGGTAAAATAGAAAATGGCAAGGGGGCACAAAGAAATGCAAGTATCATGACTAGGATGAACATTTTCTTTCTTTTCTTAGATAGTGGAGATATATCATCAAGTGGTCTTACATCCATACTTCTCATGCTGAACATCAAGACAAATAATGCCATGATGTAGTATCCTGTTGCAGCAAGTATTCCTATACTTACATATGTCAAAATTCTGTGCCATTTTATACCAAATGTTGCTCTTGCAATATGTCCTCCGTCAAGCTGCCAGGCCGGTAAAAGATTGAGAAATGTTATAAGAAATCCAAACCATGCAGCAAGCAAAACAGGAGACATTACAAGTTCTTGATGTTGCACATGTTTTCCCACAAGTGCAATGGTGGTATCCATTATCACACTTGAATGAAGATCTACAAGACCTAATTTTTCTGCAAGTTCTTGAGCTTGTGAAGTTGGTATGAGTGGTGAGATGGATGCACCATATGTGGATACTATTATTGCTACTATTAGACCTGCTATTGGGCCAGAAATGCCTACATCAAAAAGTATGTTTCTGTTGACAATTAGCCCTCTGGACATAATTAATGCACCAAAAGTTGGAACAAATCCAAGTACTGGAATTCCTGGAATAAAGTATGGCCAACTGATTCTGAGTTTGTGAATTTTTGATGCAATCATGTGCCCAAGTTCGTGTATTCCAAGTATTCCAATAAGTGACGCTGTATACAAAACGGCTACGTAAAATGGATCATCGCCTTTTACTATTGAATTCATACCTACTGCTCTATAGTAGCCATCAATCATGACTGTCACTATTGTTGCTGCAAACAATGCCCTTGGAATCCATGATCTGCGCGACTTGGGTGGTTCAAATCGTGAAATAAGTAAGAACATTCTTCCTGAATCTGATTCTAACCTAACTAGGATGTTTTTTGTCTCCAATTTTTGAACTAATTGGAGAAATTGTTCAGTCATGTTATCTCCAGAAATCTCAACTTGCAATACTGTTGGGCTCTGATTAAATCCTATTATTCTAAAATGAGAGGAAACCACTGATAGAATTTCGTCAAGAGATGATATGCCTGACTAGGACCTAATGTTGGCTTTAATTATTTCTCTTATTTGCTTAAAGTTAAATAATTAATTATTCAAGTATCCATAACAATGCAAGTAGCATTAAGAGAAATTGGAAATTGCGTAATTCGTAGATGTGACTTGTCTGATCTTATCCCTGCAATGGAAATAAACCTCAAAACATTACCTGAACATTATTCTGATTATTTCTATGAAAGCCTACTTGCAGAATTACCTGAAGCCTTCTTGGTGGCTGAAGTTGACAAGAAACTTGTTGGATATATTATGTGCAAAATTGAATATGGTTTTTCAAACTTCAAAAAACTTGGATTTGTAAAAAAGGGACACGTTGTATCTATTGCAGTGCTTCCTGAACATAGGAAGAAAGGAATTGGGGAAGGTCTGGTCCAGGAAGCAATTGCAGGAGTCAAGTTGAAAAAATCTGATGAGCTGTATCTTGAAGTAAGATGTAGTAACAATGAGGCTGTGCGGTTGTATGAAAAGATTGGATTTGTTACAAAACAGAGACTAAAGGCATACTATCGTGATGGTGAAGACGCATATCTGATGGCAATAGAGTTTGCTTACTAGATTAAAATAAATAAGTCGCAAAAAGACTCTAGCCTTATGACAAGACAACGTACTATTGGAATAATGATATTTGTCTTGGCAATAGTAGGATTTTTTCTCTACGCATATCTATTGATGCTCTCTGAATGGAGTCCTATTGTTCTCCAACTCTCTGTACTAATGGCAGTGGGAGGTATTCTTGGGGTCATATCCTGGATTGGATATAACATGGCAACGTCAAGGCCGTCTCCGTCTTCTCTTGTAACTGATGACAAGTAGGTTATTTTGATATGGCAGCATCTACTACTGCCTGATAAAATCTAGGTCCTACAGGTCTTACTATCTTTGCACCTAACATTTCTGATTTAACTTTGACTACGCTAAGAAAGTGCTGTGGTGCTAAAGATGACACTTGGTCTTTCTTTTCTGCATGAATATGACAATAGTAATGAATTACTGAATTTTTTTTGGCAGACATGATTGCATGATCTAAAAATTCATCTGATCTTTCTGGCAGTAACATCAAAACTCTATCACCAGTATCTTGTAGTCTGTCTTCAACTACCTTAGCTGCATCTCCTTCTATTGATTGAACGGTACCTTTTAGTTTGTTTAATGATATGTTTTCAGAACACAATCTTACTGCATCTGGATTGATATCTATGTTGTAAACATGGCATTTTTTCTTCTTTGCAGCTACTATGGAAAACATGCCAACGCCACCAAACATGTTGATTACTGTTTCTCCGTCCTTGATAAGATCTGCAATCCTTTGGCGTTCTGTTGCAAGTCGGGGTGAAAAAAATGTCTTTTCCACATCAACCTTGAACCTGCATCCATGTTCCTTGTATTCTGTTATTGTATTGTCCTCTCCTGCAAGTAATTCTAGCCTTCTTATTCTATAGTCTCCTTCCACTGGCGATGATTGGTAATAGACAGATTTGGCGGTTTTTACCTTGTCTAGGAGAACTTCGCCTATGGTTTTTCTCTTAGGCAATAGAGAATCTGGAACTCTTAGTATTATGATATTTCCTATCTGATCAAAGGCACCGTACATCTCTGCTGCCTCTACCTCAGTGAGTATCCCAGCCATTGCCTGTTTTAGCATCTTTGTCAATTTCTATAGTAAAACTTTCCAGATTGTTTTTGTTCTCTGTCTAATCTGCTCTCAAGCTTGTTTACTCTTGGTCTCATGCTTGTTTCATCTCTTCTATATGTCATATCAAGAGATCTAAGAAATTCATTCATTCCATCTACCTTAGATTTGGGGGCTGTCGCATGTCCTTCTCTTCCTGGTGTTCCGTGGAATATTACAATGGAATCAGAGATTAAATCCATCAGCTGAATGTCATGATCAATTATAATTGCAGATTTACCGTATGATCTTACGAATCTCTGGATTAGCTTTGCAACCGCAATTCTGTCTTCTACATCCAAAAATGCGGAGGGCTCATCAAGCGCGTAGACATCCACTTTTTGGAGAAGACATGCTCCTATTGCTACTTTCTGTAACTCTCCTCCCGATAAATTCTTGACTGACTTGTTGTATAGTTTTTTTATTCTCATGGGATTGATTATAACTTCTTCCTCTGGCGTCTCCTGTATTGGTCCTCCATATGCTTTTTCAAGAAGGGCAATTACCTCGATATCAAAATCATTTGTGAGATATTGTGGCTTGTATGCAATCTTTACTTTGGTCTCTATACTGCCAATGTCTGGTTTTTCGACACCTGCTATTATCTTCATCAGTGTTGTTTTTCCTAATGCATTTGCTCCCACTATGCCTAAAACTTCGCTTTTCTTAACTCTGCCTGCCTCTGCTGACAAAGAAAACTTTGCAAATTTCTTTTCAATGTTTGGATAGTTTATGATATTCTCGATTGTAACAAACTCATCGGTGGATGTGGATGCATCAAATTTGAATGCAGCATCTCTGAACCTTACATTCTCGTTAGGTAGATATCCGTCAAGAAATACATTGATTCCGACCTTTGTCGAGAGCATGTTTGCAACTATTCCATATGCTGCAGGCTCTCCATACAAAATCTCTATAAAATCACTAAGATAATCAAGCAGAGTCAAATCATGTTCTACAACCATGACGCTCTTTCCTATCTTTGCAAGATCTTGAATTACTCGTGCTACCCCTATTCTCTGAAATACGTCATTATATGATGATGGTTCATCAAAGAAATAGAAATCGGCTTCTCTTGATGCTGCCACTGCTACCGCAATTCTTTGAAGCTCACCACCGCTAAGATCTGTGAGTTTGTTTTCAAGAGAGTTTTGAAGTCCAAGTTGTTGTACAAGTTCTTTTATTTTTCCACGTTCGTCATATTTTTCTAATAATTCTTTTGCATTACCATCAAACACCTTTGCCAAGTTGTATACTTGCTGTGGCTTTATGGATGCCTTTAACTGATTATTTGATATTTTTTCAAAATGTTGTTTTAACTCTGTACCTTGAAAATGCTTCAAAATTTGACTCCATTCTGGGGGTGACGAGTAATTTCCTAAATTTGGTTTGAGATTTCCTGATAATATGCCTACCACTGTGCTTTTTCCTATACCGTTTCTTCCCAACAAGCCCATGACTTGACCTTTCTTCAAACTTGGAATTCTGTAAAGCCTAAATGCATTCTGTCCATATTGATGAATTTTGTCTGATTTTAGCTCTTCAGCAAGATTGACTATCGTGATTGCATCAAATGGACAAACCTTTACACAAATTCCACATCCATTGCAAATGTTTTCGTCAATCTGAGCCTTGGCAGTCTCTTCATTTAATACAATGCAATCTGATCCCATCTTGTTTACTGGGCAATACTTGATACATTCAAGACCGCATTTTTTGGTCTGGCAGTTTTCTTTATCCAGTACTGCAACTCGATGAGTCATGCCTGATCCCCTCTTCTTTAATTTATATCTCTACTCAAGCAAGATTAATACATAACATTAACAGCAAAAAAAGTAAGCCGGCCACAGCGTTGGGGTCCGACCCGGTCCCATACCGAACCCGGAAGTCAAACCCAATGTCGCTACTGTGTTACTAAGGTGCGAGAGCCCTTGGGAAGCAGTAGTGCTGGCGCCTTTTACTATTCTAAAGCAACTGAATTAGGGGATGCATGCCATGTTATTTCAATAGGCGTGTCTTTGCCAAAACCTTTCTTTTGTGCATCGTCTGGGAAATTCTCAACATACTCTGATAGGAGACTTTTCAAAGTCTCGTCAATGTCTGAAACTGAATACACATCTGTAAAGAGGGATTGAATCTCCTTGCATCCAACAAGATAACCATTTGCATTAGGTGTTATGGTAAAAGTGATCTTGTGCATCTTATGGCCATTTACCATATCTGTATATGTTTACAAAACCTAAAAAAGATCTCGATCAGTAGTTGTGTATATGAGCAACTGTTCTATATGTGGAGAAAAATTCTCGGATGATATACGATTCCTAAACCATATGATGGAAAAACATGGATTTAGAAATCCAAATGTGGGAATTCCTGATCGAAATAGCCGTGGATATTAACCAAGTTTGAGTGCAATCTTTTCACTATTGTAAAGTAAACTTGTTGTCCTTGTAAAAAAGGACTTGATAGTTTTACATTCTTTACTGCATGTAGGTAGAAACAATTCTGTGGTTGGTCGATCTCTAGTACTTGTTATGATGTGCCAAACTAAGGGCATTATTGCTGCTCTGCCTCCATATGCACTATTTTGTGTGACAAACCAAAACATTCTGGTAGAATCATAATCGGTATCGAAAATTTTGGATTTTATTTTCATACCTTCTTTAGAATAATGACCTATTATTGGGATCTTATTTCTGGAAAAAATATGTACAATGCTTGCAAATTTGGAGCATAGGTAGCATTTGTCATCATAAATTACAAGAGGAAGAAGATCTACAACCATATTTTCCATACGTTGCTTTTGAATTAATATTTTGTGAAATAACTTTTTATTTACTCCAAAGGCGCTAAACCCTATGAATTTGAACCATAGCAAAATTTTTGAAATTCATATTCTGGAATGGTCATGGCATTAAATTATTATCATATCTTCAAGAAAGTACGAGAAGCAAGGAAACTTGTAATTAAAGGAATAACTATTGCAGGTTCTGGTCATCCTGGGGGATCGTTTTCGATGGCAGAGATAATGGGGTGTATGTATTTCAAGTTCCTAAAGTATGATCCTAAGAATCCTCTATGGGAAGATAGGGATAGGCTTGTCTTATCAAAAGGGCATGCATCTCCTGGTTTGTTTTCAAATCTGGCAGTAGCTGGATTTTTTGACAAATCTGAACTAGAGACACTGAGAAAATTTGGAAGTAAACTGCAGGGTCATCCTGATTTCAAATGTCCTGGGGTGGAATTTTGCGGAGGTTCTCTTGGTCTGGGATTATCATTTTCTACT
>JAGWGS010000046.1 GCA_028867235.1 Nitrososphaerota archaeon
CCATGTTTATGGTATTTCAAACAATACCTGTACTCATACGAAGTCCTGTACCACTAGGCTTTGGAGAAAATCCCTTGATGACAACTAATGTGCAATTACCATTTGCAATTGTACTTTTGATATTTGGGCCTACCTCTGGTTTTATTATATCAAAGCTTGGCTCAATAAAACCCATAATAGCAGGAAGCATCATCAGCGCAATAGGATTTACAAATTTGTATCTTAATCACTCTACTGAGTTGCTAGTCTCTGTCAACCTTGCAGTGTTGTCAACAGGTCTATCTCTTACAAATGTAGGAGCCATGAATGTGATAATGCTTTCTACTCCAAAAACTGATGTTGGCGCATCACTTGGAATGAGTACGCTAATAAGAATAGTGGGTGCTTCAGTAGGTCCTGCAATAGCTGCAATGTACATGCAAACCAACAAGGTGTCACTTCCTGGTATTTCAGGTACATTTCCCACCTCATATTCGTATAACCTGATCTTTCTTACTGCCACTATAATCTCGTGTATCTCTGTAATGCTATCTCTTGTATTGTACAAGCAATTGAAAAAATCAAAAACTCTAGATTAGTAGTGAAATACTGTATCTCCGATGGTCTTTTTCCAATCTGCTCGTATGCCTGGCTTGCCCTTGAGTTTTTCTACATAGTTAAATGCTGACAGGCCGGCAGTTGCTCCCCCTGAGCAGGCAGCAACAATCTGCTTGTATGGTATACTTGTTGCATCTCCTGCGGCAAAGATTGCAGGATGAGATGTTTTTCCATCACTTGTTATCTCTATCTCGCTTTTGGTGTTTATCTTTACCAAATGTTTGATAAACTCCAAGTTTATCTTTGAACCCATTTCTATGAATAGTCCATCCACATTCACCGTTTTTTCTTGACCTGCATTACTCAATATGGTAATTGTTTGCAAGTTATTTCCTCCTGAAAGGGATTTGATTGAGGATTGAGGAACAAGCTCGATATTTTCTTTTTTTTCTATTGCTGATATCATCTCCTTGTCTCCTGCCAGTGCACCACCCTTGTAAATTAGGTAAATCTTTGATGCCATTCTTGAAAGTAATATTCCCGATTCTAAAAGATATGCTCCGACCCCAATGACTGCTGTTGTTCTTCCCTGGTAAAATGGAGCATCACATTTTGTACAATAATGCACTCCCTTGTTTACAAAACTGGATTCATTTTCAACCCCTAGGTTATTTGGAACTTTTCCCGGTGAGACAACAACTGCCTTTGCCTTGTATTCTGATCTTGTAGTTTTTACGGTCAATCCTGATTCTGATTCATCAATTTTTTCAACAGTATCATATGCCATCTCCCCACCAAACATAAGAAATTGATTCTCAAGGGTTTTTGCAAGCAACGGGCCACTTGACATTATGGTACCAGGATAATTTTCAAGTTTTGGAATTAGATTTAACTGTCCACCCAAATCCTTTGAAATTAAAAGACACGATACTTTCTGTCTTGCTACAAATATGCCAGCCGATAATCCTGCTGGACCTCCTCCTACTATGATGATCTCGTATTCTTGAGTCAATTTAGTTTACTGCAATAAGAGATGTGATGTTGTTTATACCATTGATCTTGTGTAAATCCACGTCTATTGCAGTCTTGATATCTTGCATATTGTTTGATTCCAAAATTACCAAAACATCATACACACCATAAGTCGTTTTTACCGCTTTTGCTATTGGGATTTTTTTAGCTGCATCAATTATGTTTTGCTGATGTTTATAATCGACATTTAAAAGAACAAACGCTTCGTTCACAGACCTGTATGTATGTCATATCTTAAAAGGATGTCTAATGGTGACATCACACTGTCATGTTTTTAGCACTAGTTTTATTTTTCAGATTTTCCATCTCTTTTCTACTTTCCTCATATTCTTCTTTTGTTCTTGCTAATGCGACTTTGACTATCTCTAATTCTTTTTTTGTTGCCTCGTATTTTGCATTGATGGATGCTGCCACTGCTCCTGCTGCCTCTACAATCTTCTTTGTATCTTCACTTCTTCCAA
Source organism: Nitrososphaerota archaeon (assembly GCA_028867235.1). Classification (GTDB taxonomy): domain Archaea; phylum Thermoproteota; class Nitrososphaeria; order Nitrososphaerales; family Nitrosopumilaceae; genus Nitrosotalea. The sequence continues at coordinate 2,031 of JAGWGS010000046.1, forward strand.
CACTTGCAAGTTGAGTCTCAATAAACTCAAGTTCTTTTTTTGATAGAAATATCTCTTTTTTCTTCATCTCTTTCTGAGTCTCCAATGCTTCTATCTCTCGCTCTTGGTTTTCGCGTGATTTGGTTATTTTTTCAAGTTCCTCTTTGGAAGAATTTATTGTTGATCTTATTGACTCTAATTCTATTACCTCTGTCTCCTTTGCATAACTTATCTTTGAGAGCTCTTCTTTTACCTCATCTATCTGTCGTTTTACTTGCTCAATTTCTGACTGGGAATACTGGGATTTTACAAGTTCAAGCTCCTCCTTTGCAGACTTTATCTGCTTTTGGACCAAGTCTCGCTCTGTTTTCATTGCCTGTATATCTGACCTTGCAGACTCTGCTTCTTCTCGTAATGCTTTTGCCTCTGCAGTGACTGCATCAAGTTCAGTCTTTGTTTTTTCTAATTCATGAGAATACGATTCTAACATTACAGCTGCATCCTGAATCTCTTTTCTCAGGTCTGAAATTTCATGCGACTCTTTTTCTATTTGTACTGGTGTACTCTCTTCTACTTTCTCCTCGATGTCTTTTTTTGAGCGCCCAAAGAGTCCCATGAGAAAACTCGGACATATGGTAAGAAAAGTATTCCTTTTTGTCTAAAATTTACGTTCGTCTCTTCAAAAAAGCAAGGTAAAAACCAATTCCACCTAGCACAAATCCTGTCACCATGATGGCCATGCCGCCTACAAGATCCTTTGTATAATATCTAGGTGCAAAAAAGAATATCAAAATTCCAATTGCAATGAGTATGACTCCGCTACCCTTTGGTCTGTTGTGTTCACTGTGTGCCATTTTTTAGAGATATCCTGTAATGGAATCTGCCACTTTTTTTCGCCCAATGTCAAGTATCAACGGTCCAATCTTAGGACCTCTATCTGATGCAAGTATTATCTGATATAACATCTTAAACAAGTCCTTTGGTTGCATTCCGCTTTCCTTTGCAATCTGGTATATAGTATTCTGCAAATCTGCAGGTTCCTCTTCTGAACCAAGTATCTTTACAAGTTGACCTAGTACTTGTCTTGAGATGTTATCTAACTGGACTTCTACTTTTGTAGGATTGTCATAATCGTCGGCATAATTTCCTGCAAGCATTATCAAATTTTCAACCTCTGGGCTTGGTTCTTTTATTGTACTATATTCTACAAGTTTCTTGGTTACAAGTGCAATTCTGTTTTCTCTAAATATCTTGCAGAGTTGAATCAAAAGTCTATAGTTAACATATTGGGTTGGCGACTTTGGAGGATTTAACAGATTTACGTATTCGTACAATCCTTTTGATCTTGTTGCCTTGGCAACATTTTCCACCTTGGTCTTTCCAAAGTATATGTTTTCAAGCTCATTGTATTCTTCCATGAGGCCTGGAATGTCATCAATTCCAACCTCTCTGGCTCCTGTAATTCTCTTGTACAATAACAACAGAATTGTCTTTGGAGTTCCATATCTGAGCCATGCCTGTGATGTCAGGACGTTTCCAAGTGATTTTGATATTTTTTTTCCACCCTTGTCAAGGAACATTTCATATTTTACATGGGTTGGTGCCGGGAAATTCAAAATATCTTCTGCCACCCAATCGTTCACCTTTACTGAATCCATAATGTCCTTGCCATATGCTTCGAATCTAATATCAAATGCGTGCCATCTTGCAGCAAATTCTACCTTCCACGGAAGTTTGCCCAAATCCTTTGTAATGTCTGCAATTCCATCATGTCCACAACCCTTGAGTTGCTTTGAGCCTATGGTGGCATCAACACATCTGTACTTGATCTTTTTTTCTTCTGCAATGTATTGATATGATGTGGCTGTGTACAGTCTGCCGCAATTTGCACACACTGGAAAATATGGGAGGGTCTCTTGGTATTTTTCTTGTCCTACCATCTCTGCTATTTTTTTACCGATTTTTTGGCTGTTTGTCAGTATTATGTGAATCTGGTCTTTTAGCAATCCGTTTCGATAAGTATCCACGCCTCGCTGGAATTTGTATTTGATACCAAGCTTGTCCAGTCCATCTAAGAGTATGCTACTCATATGCAAGCCGTATGAGTCATGACAACCAAATGGATCTGGAATAAATGATACTGGTTTACCAAGATGTTCTTTTAGGGACTCTGGTAACCCCTCTGGAATCTTGCGAAGACCATCCAGGTCGTCAGAGTATGCAATCAATTCCGATTTGTATCCGAAATTTTCAAGAGCTAGTTTTACACCGTATGCCCTTACTGCATCTCCTAGGCTTCCAATGTGTGGTATGCCTGATGCCCCAAGACCACTTTCAACTCTAAGCAAGTCCATCTTTCTTCCAAGGGTTTTTTCTCTCTGAACAAGCTCATCTGCAAGTTTGTCTATCCATGTTCCTCTGCCGATTGTTATTTGTTCTTCTTCCATTATCTCAAATCCTTTGACATGTATGGACCAAGAGGGGTATAACCAAGTTTTCTATAGTATTCTCGTGTGCCTACTGCGCTAATTACAAGTAATTTCTTGGCATCAAATTCTTCTGATGAAACTCTTTCAGCTTCATTCATCAGGTTTTTTCCTAATCCTAGGTGTTGAATACTGTCTGGTTCTCTCTCCCCGAGCTTTAATGATTTTCCGTATATGTGAAGTTCCCGAACAATACACGTGTTGTTGGCAATCTCAGTTCTGTGAATGTTACCGCCAGGTTTTCTGAGTCTTAAAAATCCAAATATCTTGTCATTTGAATCATCATATGACAAAAAGACCTCATCCCCTCCTGATGATTCGTAATCTTCTCTGTGCATCTTGATGTCCTCCATGTTCATCATATTGTCTGAGAGTCCTGCCTCTCTGCATCTTATGCACTTGCATGATGCATTCTGTTTCCTCAGATTTTGCTGAACTATTTGCCTTAGGTTGCCAAGCTTTGGTCCTGCAATTATTTGATCTGATGATATTTCTCTTTGGACTCTCATTATCCTTGCCCATCTTGGAATTATTTTTTTTATTTCTGTCAAAACTTGTACCATGTCATCATCAGAATATGGCATGTATCTCCCATCCTTGTACATGGAATAAAGTGGCGTATCCTCAAGTACAAGGGTTGGGTATATCTTTAGCATGTCTGGCCGTAGCTGAGGATCTGAAAATAATTTTCTAAAATCAGCAATATCTTCTTCCGGAGTCATTGAGGGAAGACCAGGCATCATATGAGCAACAATTTTGTATCCTGCATTTTTCGAGATTTCAAACGATTCTACTACCTCATTATACGAATGTCCCCTGTTTACTATCTCATACACTCTGTCATGAAGGCTTTGTACTCCTATCTCAACTCTGGTCACACCGTATTCTAGCATCCAATCTACGTGTTCTTTTTTACAATAATCCGGCTTGGTTTCTATAGTAAATCCAACATTTCTAAAGTTTGCATTTTCGTTATTTTTTTTGGCTGATTCTAAATCTGGAGAATCAAATCCATTTAACGCATCAAAACATGATTTTATAAAATTAATCTGATAATCCCGTGGCATAAAAAGAAATGTACCACCAACTATGACAAGCTCCAATTTGGTGCTGTCATGACCATATGCAATCAAGTGTTCAAGTTTGTCTAGGATCTGTTTTTTTGGATCATAATTATTTGAGATTGCATTCTGTGTGGATGGTTCCCTTCCCGTGTAACTATTTGGGGAATTGTATTCAATTCCTCCAGGGCAATAAGTGCATCTACCATGTGGACACGCATATGGTTTTGGCATCAATGCAATCACTGCCACACCTGAAGCCGTCTTGACTGGTTTTCTTACAAGTGCCTTTTGTAATTTCATGTATTCTGATCCTGTCACAGATGCAAGTATCTCATAATTTCTAGGAATTCGCTCTAGCGAATATTTTGTACATATTTTCTTGACTTGCTTTTTTACATCATTACTTGTAGGACTTGATATGGCAAGGAGATTCTTGCATATTTCTTTACATGCGTCCTCAAACGTAGTCTCTATCTGCACATTGTGTTTGGATTGATTTGGGTATTAAATCCTAATCTGAAGATGACATCTCATATCATGCTATCTTTATTTTGTTGATGTGGACTCCTTTCTTTTCTGTGATTTTGCCTATCTCTCTTGTCACAAACCCATATTTTTTGAAGATTTTGTCAATCTTGTACGACTCTTCTTTTGGTGAAATGACACATAATCCAATTCCCATGTTGAATGTCTTGTACATTTCATCTTTTTCTACTCCTTGATCCTCGATTGCCTGGAATATGGCTGGTGTAGGTGGCATGTTGTCTAAAACAAATCCTATATTTTTGAGTCGCAGTAATTTGGTAAAAGAACCTCCTGTAATATGTGCAAGGCCATGAATCCTGCACTCTTTGATTGATTCTAAAACCGGCTTGACATAGATCTTGGTAGGTTCTAACAAGGCATTTCCTAAAACTCCTATGCCCTTGATTTTATCATGTATGGAATATTTTTTTAATAGCGCTTTGCGTGCAAGTGAGTACCCATTTGAGTGCAATCCGCTACTGTTAATTCCTATAATTTGGTCTCCAGGTTTTATCTTGTCGCCAAGGATTATCTCTTTTTTGTCAAGAATACCAACGACCATGCCTGCAAGATCAAATGAAAAATTTTTTCCTGATATGAGATCTGGGAGGATTGCAGTCTCTCCTCCTACTATTGGTACCTGTGCATCTAATGCACCTTTTACCAAGCCTCTAACTATTTTATTGAATATGTTCTGATCATTTCTGTTTGCTGCAATGTAATCTACGAAAGATATCGGTGTTGCACCTGTACATATTATGTCATTTACATTCATTGCTACACAGTCAATTCCTACGGTGTCATATTTTTTCATCATCTGTGCGATTATTACTTTTGTTCCAACACCGTCTGTATGTGTAGCAAGCAGTGTTCCTCCTGGTATCTGGACAATTCCTGCATAATGGCCAAATCCAGACATTGTCTTTGCTTTCTTCTGTAACCTATGGGTTGATGCTATGATATTCCCAATGCTTGCCTGGCTCCTCTTTATTTTCTTAATATCCACTCCTGCATCCTTGTAGGTTATTGCCAATGGTTTTGCTCTATTTGATTATAATAAAAGAATTATGTCATCAATTGTTTTTCTGCATGAATAGATCCAGCATAATCCTTCCCTTGTCTGTAATTGAATAAACCATATTCGAGCCTTTTGGTTCTTTTTTGATAAAATTATACGACATACAAAGATGAAGATAATTAAGAAATGATCGTTTCATTCGTATGTTTGACTTGACATACAGGTCTGAGAATGTCATGGGGTTACACCTTAGTTGGTATAACAGCTTTAGAATGGATATTGTACTAAAATCTCGTGCGCGGGTCCTTACGGCATCAAGTATCTGTTCATCTCTTTTTATGATAAAATCAGCAAAGTGATCTGCGACTTCTACTGATATGTATGTCATTCGGGGCTTCATATTACGGTATTAGTACGGTAATATACCTTATTAATTCTAGCTAGGTGAATTTTTTGAGCTTACTGCTAGCTTTTTTGGACAATTTCAATTTGTTTTTATTCTAGACATATGCAGTCACTGCATGCATAGTGCATTTGTCCTAATTAATGCAGAACTTGGGAAAGAGACCACTATTGTAAATGAAATAAAAAAAATTCCTCATGTAAAGGAAGTATATCCAGTGTATGGAGTGTACGATGTGTTGATGGTATTGGAATCTGATTCTATGGAGACATTGAGGGAAGCAATAACCACGCAGGTACGTAAACTAGATGGAATAAAATCTACTCTTACAATGATAATTGTAAAAGATTAGAATTTTGTTTTCATGTCGTCACAAATAATAGAACAAGGTTTAGTGTGATAGTATATTGACAGAAAACATACTTGTGCTTCTTGGTTGGCTTGGAGAATTAATCTTTGCAAGTTGGCTTTTGTCTGATGGTGCAGAGCACCTTGCTGAAAGGTGGGGTGGCAGATTTGTAGGAAGAACCCTTTTGAGTATGGCAACAACATTGCCTGAGATAGGAATTGTTGTAGCTGCAGCAAAAGATGGCTCGTATGGCGTAGCACTGGGTTCTGCGCTTGGAAGCAACTTGTTTATGATGACATTTGGACTTGCAATAATGCTAATAATTGCAACAACAAAACTTTCCAAGGCTCCTGAAAAGTTCATAGATGTAAAAGAATTTGGCTTGGATAAAATCTTCCTTGTGTTAACAGCTGTTGCTGGTGCGATATTATTCGTTGACGGCTATGATGTGTTAGATGGAATATTTTTCTCTGGAATGTTTGCAGTCTACCTTGCATTTGCCTTCAGAGAAATGAAAAGAGAAAAGAAAATTATTCCTCTTGAAAAAAATCTACATGAAGGTTCTCAAGTTAAACCAAAAAAACACTTTGCCCGGGCAATGGTTCTTTTTGTGGCTGGTACCATTGGAATATTTGTTGGTGCAGAACCATTTGTCCATGCTCTTGAGGGAGTATCAGTTGATCTTGGCGTCTCTATTGTAGTACTGGCAGTAATAGTTAGTCCCATTGCAGGTGAGATGCCTGAAAAAATATCAATGATATTGCTTGCTAGAAAAGGTGCAGGAGGAGCATCAATAGCAGTTGCCAATGTGCTTGGCTCTAAAATACTAAATAATACATTGCTT
>JAGWGS010000047.1 GCA_028867235.1 Nitrososphaerota archaeon
CTTTCTATAAAACTTCACTTTCTTCTTTGTTTTAAATCATCTAGTTTGACTTTTAACGTTTTAATGCTTTTTGAATAAGTTTCAAAACTGCTTCGTTATTATTTTTTAATCCCTGATCAATTTTGTACTTTAAGACTTCTTTCCATAATTGTTCATCACAGTCTAAAATTAATTTCTTTGTCATTATTAATACCTATTAGTAGTTATTAATAGATAGACATATAAAGGTTAATTCTTATTAATAATTATTAATGACTATTAATAGACAAGAAAAAGGAAAAAAGATTGCAGAATCTCCAAACCAAATTAGAAGAATAGATGAAAACCATTACAAGGTAAAATCACAATCAGGTAATGGAGAATATGATGTAATAGCAACAGAATCTGGCTGGAAGTGTAATTGTAAAGATGCAATATTCAGAAAAGTGTGTTGCAAACATTCCCATTGTGTAGAGTTCAGTTTAACATTAAGAAAAACTATAGAAAAGAAAACTACCATCATTCAGAAAATCAATATTTCAACATGCCCAGAATGTCAATCTGATAAAATAGTAAAACACGGATTACGACACAATAAGTATGGTGATTTGCAGAGGTTTTCATGTAAAGAGTGTAAGAAACGATTTACCATAAATCTAGGATTTGAAGGCATGAAATTCAGCCCTCAGACAATCACTTCGGCTTTACAGTTGTATTTTACAGGAGAATCATTAAGAAATGTCGCAAAATTCCTCAGATTACAAGGGGTAGAGGTAAGCCATAAGACAGTATACCAATGGATCAAAAAATACATCGGATTGATGGAAAAATATCTTGAACAAATAACACCGCAAGTATCTGATACTTGGAGGGCTGATGAGATCTTCCTCAAAATTTCTGGCAATACCAAGTATCTTTACGCATTAATGGATGACCAGAGCCGTCTATGGATAGCACAACAAATAGCACACACCAAGTACACAGAGGATGTGAGACCGTTATTTGCCAAAGCAAAAGAGGTAACAGGTAAGAGACCTGAATTTCTGATAACTGATGGTGCTAGAAACTTTGCAGAGGCTTTTACAAAGGAGTTCTATACCAGAGAAAAACCACAATCAAAACACATACGACATATTCATTTCAAGAGAGACCAGAACAATAACAAGATGGAACGATTAAACGGGGAAATCAGAGATAGGGAAAAGGTAATGCGTGGATTAAAGAAAATAGATACGCCAATTTTGGCAGGTTATCAGATATTTCATAACTACTTGCGACCACATATGGCATTAGAAGGGAAAACTCCCTCAGACATGGTTGGAATAAAGATTGAAGGTGATAACAGATGGATTACACTGATCCAAAATTCTACCATTAACCACAATTAAAAATTGCATTACGGATTTCAGATATTCTTTTTATGATTACGTTTACTGCTTCTTGTATCTGCCCTTGTAATTGTTCTTGATCTGGTAGTGTCATAGTCTTTTGTATCTTATTGATGTAATATGATGAAAAAGTAGAGATTATACTGCTAAATGTCTGTCCCATTACAAAATCATAATCGCTAGTTAACATCATCCCACTTTTTACATTAGGATCCCTTGCAAACTGAATGTAATTAGGTACCTTCTCGATTTCAGCATCTATAATTTTTTCAATCATGCCTCTATCTTCGGGTGATAGACTCATAGATTGACTTAGATGGTGAATTATTTAAAATTGGCATGTTGATCATGAGGCTATGTCCCTATGAGTAACACGAAGAATTATGTACCATCAAGGTAACAGAGCCTTAAAAAATGAAAAAGTAGAGAGTTCTAGTATTTTGGCATAAATCTTAGTCCAGTCTTTGCTGAAACTGCAATTATTGATATTATTGCAATTGCAAGTACTAGAGCTGCGATTGGGCCAAACTCTGGAATTATCCATGTACCGATTATCTCTATTTCTTCAGTTCCATCTGTAAATGGAATTGATAGAGTTCTATCGGTTGTTGTTGTGCTTGTCTCCTGGAAATCAGCTTCTTGACCGTCATTTAATACGTAGTACGGGTCGTCTTGGCCGTTTACTTTTGCATCAATTAATCCTCTAGGCAGAGTTACTGTTAACACTCCGTCTCCAGTGGTTTGTATTGATACAATAAGGGACTTAGACTGTGTATCTGCCTTTATGCCCAAAACTTTGCCATTTGTAATGCTGTATTTTACTGGATATGTATTACCATCTATTACAACACTGACTGCGTTTCCACCTTGTCCTCCAGATGATCCTGCAAATTGGAATGTTGTTTGTGCTGTCCTCTCAGGTCCACCATATTGTACCTTTACAGTGTATGCTCCTGCTGCTTGCCAGAGTGTACCTGTTGCGGTGATGGTTGTTGAGAATGTTCTATCTGATCCTACTGTTACCTGATCAACTTTGACAAGATTTCCTATTGGGCTGATGATTCTCACAGTTATTGGTGTATCAGAGATGTAATCTTGTGTACTTCCTGATATTGTGATCTTATCTCCATCATTGTATGTAGTCTTGTCTGTTGTTACAGTGACTGCACCTGTAGACGAACTTGAGATCACTCCTGTATTTCCAGATGTAGCATTTGTAGAATTTGCACCTATTGAACCTTGTAGAGCATATGGTGATGCAGCAAAAACCGGCATTACTCCCATAGTGCAAACAAGAATTGCAAGTAACGCAAATCCTTTAAAGCGAGTACTCATCCTGGTTGGAGGTGATTTTTTTTACTATTTAAAGTTGCGGAAAAAATTATTGACAAATGATACTATTTTTGACACGCCCCCGATTAGATATATATTAACCTCTCGGTGGATGCATCTTAGTTTGCAGATTAATCATACGTTTACAGCTAATGTTCAAAGGAGATTTTAAAAATGATAAGTAAAAAAGAAAAAATACTAATTCCAGATCACATCTACGTTCCAAAACATGAAATAATGACTAAAGATGAAGCCGAAAAAGTACTTGAAAAATATCATACCAAGCCTACTGAAATGCCACTAATCTACGTCAGTGATCCTGCTATTAGAGGACTAGGTGTAAAACCTGGTGATATGATAAAAATTACAAGAAAGAGTCCAACTGCAGGCGAGAGCTTGTACTATAGATACGTGGTGGAAGAATAATGGCAAACATCTCAAACAAACGCTGGCCAATAATTCAAGATATTCTCAAGAGAGAAGGTATAGCAAGACAACATCTCAATTCATACGATGAATTTCTTGAGAGAGGATTACAAAGTATCATAGATGAGGTTGGTCAAATTGAGATTGAAAGTGCTGAATATCCATACAAAATTCAACTTGGAAAAGTAAAGCTTCAACAACCGCGTATGATGGAACTGGATGGTTCAATAACTCACATTGCACCTATGGAAGCACGACTTAGAAATGTAACATATGCATCTCCGATAATGCTTGAAGCAAGTGTTGTTGAAGATGGAAAAATTCTAGAATCAAGATACATTCACATTGGAGATATGCCTGTCATGGTTCGCTCAAACGCTTGTATCTTACACAATCTTTCTGAACAAAAACTTGTAGAACATGGCGAAGATCCAAACGATCCTGGTGGATATTTTATTATCAATGGATCTGAACGTGTTATAGTTGGACTTGAAGATTTATCTTACAACAAGATTATTGTTGACAGAGAAACTGTTGGAGGAAATACTGTATTCAAAGCAAAAGTCTATTCATCCATAGTTGGCTATAGAGCAAAACTTGAATTGATAATGAAAAATGATGGCCTCATAGTTGCAAAAATTCCTGGATCTCCTGTTGATATTCCTGTAGTTACACTGATGCGTTCACTAGGTCTTGAATCTGACAGAGATATTGCAGCTTCAGTATCTCTCGTAGATGATATCCAGGATGAACTTGAGGGCTCCTTTGAAAAATCTGGTGATGTGCCAACTGCAAAAGATGCCATAGTCTACATCAGTAAGAGAATTGCACCTGGTATGCTTGAAGAATTCCAGATAAAAAGAGCAGAAACATTGCTTGACTGGGGTCTTTTACCACACTTGGGCAAACATCCTGACAATAGAAAAGAAAAGGCATTATTCTTGGGTGAAGCTACTTGCAAATTAATTGAACTAAAACTAGGATGGATTGCAACTGATGACAAAGATCACTATGGTAACAAAGTGATAAAGTTTGCAGGTCAGATGCTAGCTGATCTTTTCAGGACAGCATTTAGAAATCTAGTCCGGGACATGAAATATCAATTAGAGCGATCAGGCCAAAAACGAGGTATCAATGCTGTAGCAGCTGCGGTAAGACCTGGAATTGTTACTGATAAGATGAATAATGCCATTGCAACTGGAAACTGGGGAAGAGGTAGAGTTGGAGTAACTCAACTTCTCGATAGGACTAACTATCTTTCAACAATAAGTCATCTTAGAAGAATTCAATCTCCTTTGAGTCGAAGCCAACCTAACTTTGAAGCAAGAGATCTTCATGCTACACACTTTGGTAGAATATGCCCAAGTGAAACTCCAGAGGGCTCTAATTGTGGTCTTGTCAAGAATCTTGCCCTGTCTGCAATAATTTCTGTTAATGTACCGTCCGAGGATATTATTGAAAAACTCTATGATTTAGGTGTAACTTATGTGTCAGATGCAAAAGATGAATTGAAAAAAGAAGGTACTAGAGTTTTTGTTGACGGGCGATTGATTGGATACTTTAAGGATGGCCAAAAACTCGTTGACTCTCTAAGAGATCTAAGAAGAAACTTCAAGATTCATCCTCATGTAGGAATCTTTTTGTATCAATCTAGTTTTGAAGGCTCTACTAAAAGACTCTATGTTAATTGTAATGCAGGAAGAGTCTTGCGTCCTCTTATTGTAATTAAGGAAAACAAAGTTCTCTTGACACAAGAACTCATTGACAAGGTAAGCAAAAAATTCCTCTCTTGGACTGATTTGCTACACATGGGAATAATTGAATTGGTTGATGCTAATGAAGAAGAAAACTCTTACATTGCAATCGATGAGACTGATATTAAGAAACATACTCACATGGAGGTCTTCCCATCTGCTATCCTTGGCGCAGGTGCATCAATAATTCCGTATCCTGAACACAACCAGTCTCCAAGAAATACATACGAATCTGCGATGGCAAAACAAAGTTTGGGTTTCTCAACTCCATTGATGAATGCCAGTACATATGTAAGACAACATTTGATGCTTTACCCTCAAACTCCAATTGTAAATACAAAAGCTATGAACCTCTTAGGATTAGAGGACAGGCCAGCAGGTCAGAACTGTATTGTCGCAGTATTACCATTTGATGGTTATAACATTGAAGATGCAATTGTTCTAAGTAAATCCTCTATTGATAGGGGACTTGGAAGAACATTCTTCTATAGAATCTATGAAGCAGAAGCAAAACAGTATCCTGGAGGAATGAGAGATAACTTTGAGATTCCAACCGCTGAAGGAAACGTTCGTGGATTTAGAGGAGACAAGGCGTATAGATTGTTAGAGGAAGATGGAGTAATTGCAACCGAATCTACTGCACAGGGTGGTGACATTTTGATTGGAAAAACAAGTCCACCTAGATTTATGGAAGAATATCGTGAATTTGAAGTAAAAGGACCGTACAGACGTGATACGTCAATAGGAGTAAGACCATCTGAAAATGGAGTTGTCGATACTGTTGTAATGACCCAATCCCATGATGGAGGTCGAATGTACAAAATTAGAGTTAGAGATCTTAGAATTCCTGAAATTGGTGACAAGTTTGCATCAAGACACGGACAAAAAGGAGTAGTAGGATTACTTGTAAATCAAGAAGATCTTCCATACACTGCAGATGGGGTTGTACCGGATGTACTGATTAACCCACATGCTTTCCCATCTAGAATGACAGTAGGAATGTTCCTTGAATCTGTAACTGGAAAAGCTGCTGCACTGCGTGGAAGCAAGATGGATGGTTCTGCATTTGTAGGTGAAAAACTTGAAGATGTTAAAGGTGTATTAGAACAAAATGGTTTCAAGTATTCTGGAAAAGAAGTAATGTATGACGGAAGAACCGGAAAACCATTTGCTGTAGATGTTTTCATTGGTGTTGTCTATTATCAAAAACTTCACCATATGGTTGCAGACAAGATTCATGCCAGAGCAAGAGGTCAGGTACAAATGCTCACCAAACAACCAACGGAAGGTCGTGCAAGAGGTGGAGGATTGAGATTTGGTGAAATGGAACGAGACTGTCTCATTGCATATGGTGCATCAATGATGTTAAAGGATAGATTGCTTGATGAATCTGACAAGGCTGATATCTACATCTGTGAAAGATGTGGACTAGTTTCATATTACGATATAAAACAACGAAAATTCGTGTGCAGAGTTTGTGGCGATAAAGCAAAAGTTACATCCATATCGGTAGCATATGCATTCAAATTGCTTTTACAGGAAATGATGAGTCTTGATGTTGCACCAAGATTATTGATAAAGGAGAGAGTATAATGGCACTTGAAACAATAAAAGTAATTGATGGAATCAAGTTTTCAGTATGGTCTCCAACTGAAATAAGAAAATATTCTGTTGCTGAGATCACTGCTCCTGAAACATATGATGAGGACGGAATGTCTGTACAAGGTGGATTGATGGATGGACGACTGGGTACTTTAGAACCCGGACAAAAATGTCTTACTTGTGGAAATACTGCTGCAAGATGTCCGGGTCACTTTGGACATATTGAATTAGCAGAACCTGTGTTGCACATTGCATTCATTGATAATATTTACAAGTTGCTGTTGACTACTTGCAGATCATGTGCAAGACTAAAGATTCCTCAAGAAGAATTGGAAGAATACCATCGTATTATGAAAAAAGAGGCTGCATATACTGTAATCTCAATCAAACATATTCCTACTGAAATAATCGAAAGAGCCAAGAAAGAAAAGACATGTCCTCACTGTGGAAAATCACAATACGAACTAATATTTACAAAACCAACAATTTTCATAGAAAGAACCGAGCTTGGTGAAAATAGATTGTTGCCAATCACAATACGAGAAAGATTCTCACATATGATTGATGAAGATCTAAAATTATTAGGATACGATCCAACCACTGCAAGACCTGAATGGTTTATCTTACAAGTTCTTCCGGTACCTCCAGTTACAGTAAGACCATCAATTATTCTTGAAACAGGAATTAGATCTGAAGATGACTTGACTCACAAACTTGTAGATATCATTCGTGTAAATCAACGACTAAAAGAAAGCAAAGAAGCTGGAACTCCACCTCTTATCGTACAAGATTTAGTTGATCTCTTACAGTATCATGTTACAACCTATTTTGATAATGAAGTTTCTGGAATTCCACAGGCTCATCACAGATCAGGAAGACCTCTAAAAACTCTAACTCAGAGATTGAAAGGAAAAGAAGGAAGATTTAGAGGTTCATTGTCTGGTAAGAGAGTTGACTTTTCAAGTAGAACTGTTATTTCACCTGACCCAAGCTTACAGATTTCTGAAGTAGGTGTTCCAGAAGCAGTTGCAACAAAATTGACAATTCCTGAAGTAGTAACAGAATGGAATATTGATAGACTGAAAAAACTTGTCATAAATGGACCAAGTAAATTCCCAGGTGCTAACTATATCGTAAGACCAGATGGGGTAAAAATAAGACTTGATTTTGTAGAAGACAGAGAAACAATTGCAAACAATATTGAGATTGGTTATCTTGTAGAGAGACATCTTTCTGATGGCGACATTGTAATGTTTAACAGACAACCGTCATTGCACCAAATGTCTATCATGGGACATTATGTGCGAGTCTTACCTGGTAAAACATTCCGATTGCATCCTTCTGTCTGTCCTCCATACAACGCTGACTTTGATGGTGATGAGATGAATCTTCATGTACCACAAAGTGAAGAAGCACGAGCAGAAGCCATATTATTGATGCGTGTACAGGATCAGCTAATCTCTCCAAGATATGGAGGTCCAATCATAGGTGCATTGCGTGATTTCATCACTGGTGCATATTTGCTTACAAAAGATGACACTACTCTAACACCACAAGAATTTGCAAACCTTGCAATGTTGGCTGGTTACAACGGAACATTCCCAGAACCTGCAGTAAAAACAAAGACTGGTTCACTTTATAGCGGTAAACAATTATTCTCACTCTTCCTGCCTAAAGACTTCAATTATGTTATCACATCAAAGTGGTCCAAGGGTACCAAGGGTCCTGTCAAAGATGTTGTGATCAAAAATGGCCAGCTAGTAAGTGGAGTAATTGACAAGGCATCAATAGGTGCGGAAGAACCGGACAGTGTACTGCACCGAATTACTAAAGATTATGGATATGAAGAGGCAAAGAATTTCCTCAACTCTATATTGATAATGCTCAAACAATTCATCACTGGTTATGGATTTAGCTATGGTTACGCTGATCTTGAGCTTGCAACAAAGACAAAGGACGGCATCCTTGAAAATATTCAAGAGTCATATGATAAAGTATATGATTTTATTGCACAAGCAAAGAAAGGTACTCTACAACTAAGTAGAGGTCTATCTGCTGAAGAAGCATTAGAAGCTTATATTGTAAACGAGCTCTCAAAAGCAAGAGACAAGGCTGGCAACTCT
>JAGWGS010000048.1 GCA_028867235.1 Nitrososphaerota archaeon
ATTGTTCCAAAAAATATTCTCTCAAAAGATATAATTGATAATATCAACAAGTTATTCTCATTTAAAAGAAAGACATTGAGACACATTGGAAAGAAAATGGGCATAGAGATTGATTCAGATAAGAGATTAGAAGATATTCCAGATGGAGAGATAATCAATATTGCAAAACAAATCACAAAATGATTGTTACATTCCAGCAGATGATTCTTTTTTTCTTGAAGATTACATAAAAAACCAACAAGGACATTTTGCACTTGACATTGGTACAGGCTCTGGCATACTTGCCAAGTCTTTATCTGAAAACTTTGATCTTGTTGTTGCAACTGATATCAACATGCACGCACTTGATTATGCTCACAAGTATGTTGAAAATTGTATCTGTTGTAATGCTGCTGATGCATTACAACCAAGTTTTGATCTTGTTGTATGCAACTTGCCCTATTTACCGTCTGATGACATCAACGATATTGCAGTTGATGGACTAGACGATGGCGTTCCAGTACCAAGCATGATAATGACATCTGCAGGGCAAGTTGTCAAAAGTGGAGGAAAGATGATACTTCTTACATCTTCGCTTGCCAACTATGAAATACTATCAAGTCTTGCCAAATCACTTGGATTTGATGTCTCCATTGGCGCAAAAAAGAGGCTCTTCTATGAAGACCTGGTAATACTTGAATGCAAAAAGAGATGAGAACAACTAATATGATTTTCTCACAAAAAGTGCATCTAGTTTTTATCTACAAAAAAAGAAGAGTTGGTTAGTTGAAGTCAGTCATCGCTGCATCAGTTATGGCACTGGTTGTATCCTGCCTAGTGTGGCTTCCAACTGCCCAAGGATATAACGCGCAGGTCACAATTGTAAATGGCACATCAAATCACTGTAAACCAGACCTCTCATGCTATGAACCGTTTCAGGTAAGCATCTCAGCTGGCGATACTGTAACCTGGACTAATAATGACAACAGGACTCATACTGTTACTACTGGCACCACAAATTATGGACCTCAAGGGGTGTTTGACAGCGGGTCGATACCTCCTGGGAAATCATTTACCCAGTTCTTTGGCTCTGTAGGAAAATACAGCTATTATGACAAGACAGACATGTGGCCATCAGGTCTTGTTTCAGTATCAACAGGATTCTCACATGCTGAGCTGTCTTGGGTCCAAAACTCACTTAAAATTGAAAAGCAAAACTATACCTCAAATGGACTAGTAATCACAAAACTAATTCAAAATACTGGAAACGCAGACGCTAAATCAATCATATTCACATTAAAGATAAAAAATCAAACTTCACTTCTTTACAGCAATCTTGCCAAGCTTGATGTTCCTACTGGACAAAGTGTACCAGTCCAGTTTGTTTGGGGCAATCCGACAACAGGGCAATACCAACTATTCTTTGAAGCAAATTCTGCAAACAGCATTGGGGACATGAACGCAAATGATGATAGGTCACTTGACGTCATATCAATTCCGTCAAATCCAGTGCAGAACCAAAAACCTCTTACATATCAAAACTTTACAATCATGAACAATCCAAACAATAACGCAAATGTTCCAGAGTTTGGACCTGTATCATATATGGTTCTAATGATATCAACAATGTCTACAGTATTGGTTTTTAGATATCGAAAAAGATTATTTTCGTAACTTCTGTTTTGCAATTTCAACAATTGCATCTGTCATCTGTTTTGTGGTGGCACTTCCACCAATGTCAAATGTAACATACTTGCCTTCGTTGATTACCTGGTCTGTTGCAGCAAAGATTGCATCCTTGATGTGTGTCTCACCTAGATATTCTACCATCCATGCACCTGACAATATTGCAGCAGTTGGGTTTACCTTGTTTAGGCCCTTAAATGACGGAGCACTGCCGTGAGCAGCTTCAAACATTGCAAATCTATCTCCCATGTTTGCAGAATATACCAAACCTATTGATCCAATGATGCCTGATGCCAATTCTGATATTATATCCATGAAAAGATTTGTACTAATCAAGACAGAACCGTTGAACTGCTCTGGTTTTATGACAAGTTGCTGTGTCATGTTATCGATATAGAGTTCTTCTATTGCAATTCCTGGATTTGCCTTGGATGCCTTTTCTACCTCTTCCCAAAAAATTCCATCAGTAACTTTGAGTATGTTTCTCTTTGTTATTGCAACCATCTTGTTCATGTGGTATTTTTTTGCCCAATCTAGTGCAGAATTGATAAAACGACTACTTCCCTGTCTTGTAATTTTTCTTATTGCAATTGCAGCATCATCTGATACTTTGAATTCAATTCCTGTGTAAAGTCCCTCTGTTGCCTCTCTAAAACACACAAAGTCAAGTGTCTTGTCAGGCGTTATTCTCTTGTATGTCCTAATTGGTCTGATGTTTGCATATAGATCAAATTTTTGTCGTAAAGTTACTGCAACACTTCTTGGAGAATTTGGTTTTGGGATGGTAGTTGTAGGTCCCTTGAAACCAGCGTCAGAGTTTTCTAGGATCTTCATGGTTGTATCTGGAATGTATGTCTCCCCACCATGTTTTTCCCATTGTTCAGAGCCTGCTTCGCATAAAACCAATTCAGTTTGAGTGTTACATGCCTTCAATACTTTTAACATTGAATCAACAATCTCGGGGCCTATGCCGTCTCCTCTAATTATTGCAGCCTTTTTTCCCAAATCAGGCGAAATTGTAGTAGCAGTATATTTAACTCTAACTAGAAAATTGTTTGAAAATTTTTATTGTAAATCCCAAAGCTTAAACTCCTCATTGATTGGATATTTTGTTATGAAAATAGTACAGATTTCAGATATTCATGTTGGTACACAATTCAAAGAAGAAACATTTGACCTTGCAGTAGAAGAGATAAATCAATTAAAACCATCAGTTATTGTAGCAACAGGCGATCTTACAAATGAGGGACTCCTCAAGGAATATGAAAAATGCAAGGCCAAGTTCTCACAGTTTGAGACTGAAAATATAATTGCAATGAGTGGAAACCATGACTATAGAAACACGGGATATCTTTTATTCAAAAAATACTTTCCCTTTGACTCTGTAAATGAGCTAGAAGATGATACTGTACTTGTAACGCTTGGCACTGCAAGACCTGACAGGGACGAGGGCGAGATAGGTTATAGACAAAACCTATGGCTTGAGAGAACCATGAAAAAATATGAAAACAAGACCAAGATACTTGCAATGCACCACCACTTAATTGGAGTTCCTGACACTGGAACTGATAGGGTCACTGTTATTGATTCTGGTGATGCACTGCGCACGGCACTTGCAAGCAAGATAGATTTGGTCATATGTGGACACAAGCACAGGCCATGGTTTTGGAATTTTGGCAACTTGTCCATAGCAAACGCTGGAACCATATCTTCTGAGAGGATGAGAGGCCTCTTTGAGAATACCTACAACATCATAACAATTGAGAAAGGCAAGATCAAAGTAGACCTCAAGATTGTAGGTGGAGAAAAGATACATCTCAAGGACCTTGTGGAAAACTACAAACGCTTTGGCGAAGAATAACTGGTTATTAAGTCCAAAGTTATAATAACAGTTTGAAATTCAGCAACATCTGTGCGGGGGTCGCCTAGCCTGGTAGGGCGTGGGATTGCTAATCCCATGTCCGTAAGGACCCGTGGGTTCGAATCCCACTCCCCGCGCTTTCTATTATTTTATTTTTCCAAAATATGTGATATCTTGATTTGACTAGACTGGTTCTATGCCGATTCGGTATTTGTTATCTGGGTCTTTCTCAAAGTTAGTACAAGGGATGCAGAAATTATTAAAAAAATAATCATGATTACAGTAGGTTGCATAAACGAACCGGTAGTTGTTCGAAGAACTCCTGTAATATATGGACCGAAAAATCCTCCAATGTTTCCAACTGTTCCTATTACTCCTAGTGATACTGCTGCAGCTGTTCTTGACAGGAACATGGTGGGAAGTGTCCAAAAGATTCCAAATGCAGAACCAATTCCTGTTACTGCTATTGCAAGAATTATTGTTGCAAGTGTTGCATCTTGGTGTATTGTCATACTTGTTGCAAGAGCAATAATTCCTATTACTAGAGGTATGAACATGTGCATCTTTCTTTCGTTTTTCTTGTCTGAGGATCTTCCAACTAGAATCAAACCTACAAGGCTTCCTGTGTATGTAATTGCAGTAATGTATCCGACAGTAGTAACTGGAGTCTTTATTATCTCACTAAACATTGTAGGCAAGAAAAATAGCAATGCATATGACGTAGCAAGCCAGAAAGTGTAAATTATACACAGTATGATGGTCTCACGGTCACGTATTGCTTGCTTCCACGAGTAATCAAATTTTGCCTTGGCCTTGTTTTCCAAATCCAGTTGATCTTCTAGATACTTTTTTTCTTCTGCATCAAGCCACTTTGCTTGACTTGGTCTGTCCTTTAGATAAAAATACGATATTACTCCAATTGCCAGGGCTGGAATGCCTTCCAATATGAATAACCAACGCCATCCTGTAATGTCATCCAAATTGTATGTCAAAATCTGGGTAGATATTGGACCTCCAATTATCTGGGACGCAAATATTGCAGAAAGAAGTATGGATATGACACCTGCTCTTTCTTTTACTGTAAACCAATGTGAGATGTAAACGACCAAGCTTGTGAACAGTCCTGCCTCTCCAACACCTAGTGCAAATCTCATTATGTAAAACTGCCAATCAAGGTTTACAAGCGAAGTAGCAATGGCAACAGTAGACCATATCATGATTGTCATTGATATCCATTTTCTTGCACTCTTTTTTTCTGCAAATATCGTAACAGGAATTTGAAATATCAAATATCCTACAAAAAAGATGCCTGCACCAAGACCAAAGGCAGCAGCTGTAAAATGTAGATCTTTTGACATGGTAAGAGTCGCATAGCTAATGTTGGTTCTATCAAGAAACGATATTACATACAAAATGAATATGAATGGAACAATTCGTAGAAACTTTTTCCGCCTTACAGAGTTCTCTATTTTTGAATCCAATGGTTCCTTTTGTCTTGATTGTGTACTATAACTATTCTGTATATATGATAAACTTACTTTATTTTATATTGAATTGCATTTATTATGTCCTTTTGTCATGGGCAATGTGATTGTAAATCTTGCTCCATGGCCATCTGGATTATTCTTTGCATGTATCCTTCCGCCATGTTTTTCCACAATGCCTTTTGTAATAAATAGGCCTATGCCAGTTCCTCCATCTGATTTTGTGATAAATTTGTCAAATATAGTAGTCAATATATTCTCAGGTATGCCTGTACCTGTATCCATTACATCAATTATTGCATTGTCTATGTTCTTGTCAATTGTAACATTGATGGTTCCACAATCTGTAAAGAAAATTGCATTATTGAGCAAGTTTGTTAAAACCTGAGTAATTCTTAATCTGTCTGCAAATATGATTATTTCTGATTTAATCTCTTCCTGAATCTTTAATTCTTTTTTTTCTGTCCTTGTTGAAATTTGATATCTGAAATTATCTACAATATCACGAACAAGTTTGCCAAGATCCATCTCTTCTTTTTTCAAACTCATCATACCTCCTTCAATACGTGACACATCTAAGAGATTCTCTGCTAATGTTTGTAATCTGAGTGCATTCTTCACTATTACATTTATCATTTGAATCTCAAATTGGCTTGATATGTTGCTCTTTAAGACCTCGGAAAGTCCTAAAATTGGTTGAATGGGAGTGCGAAGCTCATGAGCAGCAATTGTGATGAAATCTTTTTGTGTATTGTAATGCTTCTCTAGTTTTCGATTTATTATTTCAAGAAGTCTACTTGATTCTTTTAATTCCTCATACATCTTAGCTTGAATCCACAAGTTATCAAAAATAGCAACATGTGAATGAACACTTGCTTTACTACTTGAATATATGGCAAATCCTATCGCGTCTTCAAACGTGTTTTTTGAATCATCTCTTATCTCCATATCTAATATGTATTTGTTATCTACAATCAAAAATGTGGCCTTTGTTTCAGATGATCTCTCCAGGAATCGTATCTGTATAAAACCCGAAAACGGCTCGAGATACTCCATCATAGTTTTATCACCAGCTATGACTCTTACATTTACTCTACGTTGTTTAGCTGCATCTGTAAGCATTTGTGGTACATGAAATTTGTTTTGACGCAAAAACGCATTCACTGTAGGATAGATTATTTTGATCTCTTTTTGTGCAGAGAGGAGTAACTGGGTGTATATCTCTCTTGTTTGCGAAGAATTGTAAATAATTTCTATGTCTTCTGCAGTTCCACCTCGTTCTATGTCTGCTACTCTTTTCTCTGCATCAATACCATTTTTCCAAAACTTTTCAAATATTGAAGTGAAATGAATAAGATTTGAAGATTCGTTGCTTGACAACATTCTTGTAGCATGTTGTCCTAATTTGATCTCCTCAACTGTCAGAAATACATGTTGTTCACTACATGAAAAATTCATAGGAGGAAGATGTGTTACATGCCTTACTTTCACTCCTAATCTGAGAAATTCCTTTATTGTATCAATATTTTCACTGTTAACCAAAGTCATTATCCTGACACCTTTGCCAAACCCGTTGTATTCGTTTTCTAATGTCTTTAGTACTACATCTAAATAATTATTGTAGACTACTTGCAATCCTCCATTATCAAGACATAACATCAATTCCTTTGGATTGAAATACTTGGTCTTAACTGCAGATATGATTTCATCTTGTTCTGTGATCATCTCTGTTTTTTGATGGATTATTCCCTCCTCGATTTCTTTGATTCTTTGTTTTGCCGGAATTGCTATCTTCCATAATACATCAAAGATATGTTGCTGTTGTTCTACAAATCCCATGTTGCTGCTGCTTATTACTTGTGTTACAGGCACACTGTTGTAAAAATTCGCAGTAGCCCTAAACTCACTGTCACTGACAGCCATTCCGCCAAAAGGTCCTTCTAAATGTCTCAATGAATCAGTGATATCTAACAGCACCTTTGCTTGTGACACATTCTCCTTTGTAATTTCTGTAATGTATCTAGTTCTCACACCCTTTTCCTTTATTTTTTTACGTGTCTCACTATATGCTGGAATTTCAAGTGCTAGTTTAATTGCATTTTTGTCAAAATACACATCTAATTTTTTGGCTCTTAATGAAAATTGTATCCAATCCTCTAGTATAGCTTCTTTTCCGTTAATTATCCTGGTTGACTCGTTATGATGTGTTTTAGAATCATTCATTTTCTAGTGCAGATGTAACAGTTTGAATAAATGCATCTCTAGTTACGGGTTTCTGTAAAACAAATTCTCGTTCAATTTCTGGAATCATGGCAGTGAGCTGATCCAGTGCATCAATAGCTGAAATAAAGATGACTTTGCTTTTGCAATTTAATGTCTTAAGCCTACTATAGAATTGCAGTCCATTTATCGGAATCATTCTTATGTCTATGAGAATAAGATCATAATAGTCTGGTTCTACTGTCATAAGACATGATATGGCTTCCGTAACATTTTTGAATGTGTCAACACCACATTTCTTATCCATTAAAAATGATCTAAATGTAAGTAGTACATCTTCTTCATCATCTACTATCATTATGTTTGATGGTCTTTCTTTTTTTAATTTCTCTTTTTGAATCAACAAAGATGGTGAAATCTTTGTAAGAAATGAAGAATAAAGATCATTCTTTAATGATGTAATCTCATAAATTGAATATGTCTCCTCGATATTGAGCATGTAATGATCAATCTCCTTGAATGAGTATTCTTTTTTTATTACATTCAATAGAGATAACACCTGATAGAGATCTTGTCCAATTATTACTAAATTTGATTTTGTCAAAAGTTTTGTTCTGGAGTATAAACTGGTTGGAAAAGAGGACAGTTCGTCTTTAGATACTAGAGCTCGTGCAACATCTAGTTTGCCATAATCAATGCCTACTAGATAATTGACAGGATCTAGTTTTGACTTTGTCATTTCCATATTGATAATCTTTCTTGCCTCTGAAATTGTAAGACTACAAGTTAACATATTGATAAATGCAGATTTGTTAGACGTGTTATGTGTATCCTGGAAATAAAACAAGATCATGTCATCTACTCTCTTGACTATTTTTACACCAAAATTTCTAAGAATGATTGTTATCATGTCGAAAAATATCTTGTGTTGTTTTTTTATGTAATTATTTTTGGTTTGCAAAGTTATGTCTGTATCTCTTACAGTACTGACAAATCCTACACAATAATTCTGTGATGACAAGAAACTAAAGTCTTCGTACGATATGTTGGACCCAAATGTGTACAAGTCTGAATGCTTGTAATCGTCTTCCATATTGACTACAATTACGATTGTAATGTAATATATCAAGTTGTCAATGGCATAAAATTATTTCTTATAGAATTTTGATAAAAACTTTGATTTTACATTTTAATTCTATTTTTTTGATAGAAATGAGATTTTTATCTGAAGATCATTTGGATGGTTTGAATGTGCCCGTGTTCTGTATTTCGTGGTTTGACATGAATAGTTGTATTG
>JAGWGS010000049.1 GCA_028867235.1 Nitrososphaerota archaeon
CAAATCCTTTTTGTTCTAAATTATGTTGCATATCCTTGTCAGAAATTAATACATGATCTTTTATTAGCATCCCTTCTACCTTGGATTCTAATTCAGACATAGACCACATTAAACTAGTATCAATATAATATTACTTGTCATAGAATGCAATTTACCAAAAAATCTATTTACAGAACAATATGATATGCTCACATATGACTAGTCGATATCTAATATTTTCCCTAATTGGAATAATAATAGTTTCAGTTGGACTAAATTATATTCAATATGAGAGAATGCAACAATTGCAGCAAATAATCACAGAATACCAAAAACAGAACAACAGTCAAAAAACAATACTGCCAATGCCTACATTAGATAATCAATCCAGTCCAAAGAATACGCCCAGTATTAATGATACCAACTTGAAATCCATATCAGCTGTTGCAGTAAGACCTGTTCTTGAAAGCGATGGCTTTTTTGAGACTACCACGTATGTAGGCACAGTTTTGAAGATAACAGTAGAGATTCGTGATGGTACTGGATTAGTACTTGTTAATACAGCAATACCTACTGGCGTTGATTTTCAGACATCTGCGCGAACAGCGGTACAAGTATCCCAAAAATATACCAATATCGATCTTTCAAAAAAAGATGTAATCTTTTCAATCTCATCTGAAAAACAACAAGAACTACAAGCAGTGGATGGAGGTAGTGCAGGGGGTGCAATGACAGTACTTTTGATATCAGACATGTTGAACAATCCCATAAACAACACAGTGCTTATGACTGGAACCATACAAGATGATGGTACAATTGGAAAAATTGGAGGGGCTGCAGAGAAAGCAGACGCTGCAGGGAAATATGGAGCAAAAATATTTCTAGTTCCAACTGGTCAAGCAGTTGCTCAGATACAAACGTGTGATGAGAGAACAGAGGGATCGTTCACATATAGATCATGTACATCTCAAGAAAAACCACTTTCAGAGATAACAGAGAAAGAATATGGTATGAAGGTAATAGAGATAAGCAGTATCAGAGATGCATTAAATTACTTCAACTCTTCATAAATAATCCAGTTTAGGGACTCAACGGTTAAAATATGGGCTATTAATAAACAGAAAAAAGTGTTATTATGCACGGAGCAAATTACCGCGTTGGAAATGGCCAGCCATATACAAGGAAAAAGTACATCAAGGGTAAGCCTCAGATAAAAATTGCAAAGTTTTTTGGAGGAAAAAAAGATGGCGATTATGATTATTGTGTACAGCTTTGTTCCAGTCAGAAGATGCAGATAAGACACATGGCAATAGAATCTGCCAGGTTAGCTGCAAACAAGGCAATAGAGACAGTCACTGGCGAAACAGGATACTATTCAACATTAAGAGTTTATCCTCACATTCTTCTACGAGAAAATAAAATGATATCAACTGCTGGTGCAGACAGATTGTCTGAAGGAATGAGAGGTGCATTTGGTAAAGCTGTTAGTTTAGCAGCTCGTATCAATATAGGACAAGTTATCATGGAAGCACATGTCAAAAAGGAACATTTGGAAATTGCAAGAAAAGCTCTACATGGAGCATCTGTAAAGCTACCATGTACACCAACAATCAAAGTCATCCCATTGAAAGCAGCTGCTTAATTCTATTTTAAAAGGCCGAGAATTTCACTTTGTTTTGAGTTTAGAATATTTAGAAATTCATCAAATTCATCACTTGTAGGATTACGTTTTAGAATTCTTCTGCATTGATAATAAAATGAATTGTATAATCGTCCTATTACTATTCCATAATCAAATGCATTTTGATTTATCTTTAATTCATTTAGTGCATTTGCAAGTTTAGAAATTTCATCGGACTTGTCTGCAACTTCGCTTATTTTCTGATTTATTTTTACTTTAAGCTGTTCGTCCACTATCTATACTAGAGTTACCTGTTAAAAAAATTATATTCTAAACAGTATCCTTTAATAGACTAGCAATTTCTAAATCGGTTAAGCGGTTGTAGTATAGCTTGGTTATTATGCGGGATTGCCAATTCTGCGACCCGGGTCCAAATCCCGGCAACCGCATTGTATTTTGAATTCAAATAGTAGATTCGTAGTATTTCTTATTACTTTCGATTGGTGAATATTTTGCCAATAGTCCATTTGATCTCTGATTCATCAAGTGAATCAACATTTCCCACTTTCATCATGTATATTCTGTTCTTTGTTTTGCAGTTAGGACATGTGATTTCTCTAACCTCACCTTCTTTTAGTTCATCCATCTCATATTCATGACCACAATTATAGCATGTGTTATGAGTTATCATTACGTTTGTTTCTTAGATGCGTTTTAGATTAATTAAGGTATACGCTTATTTGATTTGAAGATATGTAGATTTTCCTTACATCCATTGGAAAAGAATCTAAGATTTAAACTCGAAATGTCTTAAACTTGGCAACTACATTTCATTTCTAGATCATTTTCATTTTAAGAAAAATATGAAAAACTAGTTTGTATATTTTGAATTAGTTAAATTTCATTAATTGGGTTTCAAAACACGGTCGATAAACTAATTTCCAATGTCAAACTTAAATTTCAAAAACATCTCAAACGCAACTGGGCCAAACTGGGTCATTTTATGACATCATTCAGGTGTAAGATGATGGTAAAAAGGGAGGCTCTTGATTTGTCGATATTTGAGAAAAAACAACATGGTTTCCAACTACAAGTATGACAAATACTGCAATTATCAATAAGAAATAAAGAATTTTCACTTTAGCCATTTTTTATAACTCCACAGAAAAACGCCAGCAACTATGACAGTAGAAATGCTAGCAATCAGATACACTTGCATGATAGATAATCCACCAACAGGAGGTCCCCCAATTGGCAAGAAATTTTTCATCCCACTTCTCATAATTATGGTTGAAATTGCAGGCTTGCCCTTGATCATCTGCCCACTTGCATGTCCTTCCACAGTAATGGAACCAACATTTGTTAGTTCAATTACTGACAAGTGATATTTTGCATCAGATGTAAAGTCTAATTCATGGTTTTGCATCTTCAAAGAACCTTGGTAAAGGTCACTCTGACCGTATGCAAAACTAGTGGCAGCAACTTTTTGCCCCGTATACCCAGCAGTAGCATCAGTAATAGCATATGCAGGATCAAACAGTGTATTCCATCTATCAATAGGAGAGATAACAAGTGGACTTGAATCTATCAGGTTTAGGTTTAATGCATTTTCTGCAGCAGTTCCTTCCAAGATGTAATATGCATCTGGAAATTGGTTTTGTATCACTCCAATTAGAGAATTAATCTCTAGATTGCCATATTGTTTGGTTGCAATTGTGACAGGATTTTTAATTGTAAATCCAATCCATGATAGATCAAGAACAGTTGGAACATCATTGCTTCCTCTGTTTATAACATAATCTACTAACGTGGGAGTCAATACGAGATTATAATTCAGTACTACATGATTTGTATTGCCAGATATTAACACGTTATAATCCACATTCAAGTTTGTAAATTGCGCATTACTGTTTGCGCCAGTTTGAAGATTTGTGTTTATTTGGTTCATCAAATATCTAATATCAGAATTTTTATCTGAATTATCAGAGAATGAAACGTTGACAGTTTTTCCATTGAAGATGCTTCTAAGTTTTCCTCCCTCAGAATAGTCAATTGTTACAATTTTTGTGAATTTGAACTGAGGCATTGCTGGGGTTCCTGCCATTGGAAGATAGGAATTGAAATCAACTGTCGCCCAGGCCGGGCATAATATTCCAGAAACTGCCAAGAAAGCAACAAATACAGAATATGACTTTACATTCATCGTTCACAGACTCCTGATGGATCAAGCCATACCGCAAAGGTTGTAGCAACCTTGTTTGCAATAGTACTTGCAGTAGCTGAATACACCCCAGGCATGTATGTTCTTGGCATATTGTCATAGATGTTTTTCATGTTATACCTGTACTGGATTATGATGATTTAAAAAAGTGGTGCATGATTTTGATCTTATAATCTAAATATTGGGATATGATTAAATTCAAAAATTTCTTTATTGCCCATACTAATGTCACATTGAAATAAACTCCACATTACTAACAATAGAATTCAGGCCACTTGTACACATCAGGAACAAAATTTACTGTGGAACTGTGTCCCAGAGGCATTATTGGTACAAGAAAGAAAAATAATACAGTAGGAATTATTGAAAAATATAGAATTTTCATTTTATATCAGTACTGGATAAATATATTTAAAAAAAATTGTAGTATATTTACAGTATCATTTTTCAAAAACTAGGCACAAAAAAAATCAAATCAGACGGCACTATCTTTATTCCCTATTACTTGTGTAGTCCCTTTCTGATTATATCCAAAGCATTTTGAGCCCGTTCTGGTTTTGGCAGTTGTATCATGAATACATTTGAACTACCATATTGAGAACTAGATGAAAGTGCAAGCATTGCAGTATCTGCCAAGGCTTCAAAGAAATCTACAGACTCATTTGCATATATGAGGAATTTTTCTTCAATACTATCCTGTGAAAAAGTCAGAGTTATTCGTACAAAGACATGTCCAAGACCATCTTGAAGTATGTTGAGATTTGTTTCAACTGACACTGGTTTTCCTGCAATTGTTTTCATGATATTTCTGAATTTTTCATCATCTAGAATAATACATGGAACTTGTTTTCCTTCAAAATCAAATAGTGTTACATCCTTGTGTCGTTGTGCCAGGAATTTATCCAGTTCTTCATTTGTCATGAATGAAAAATACTTGTGACTTGTTAAAAAGATACTTGGTAGATCAGATAATGCTCAGAGTTCGTGCCAAGAGTTCAATTCTTTCAGTGTCTTCTTCAGCAATTTTCTTGTCATGATATTTGTTGTTAAAATATATCAAATCCACGATCTTGGATTTGTCGATGTTTATTACAGTAGCATTGTATGGAGTTTGAATTTTTTTGTTTGTAAGTATTACCAATTTATCCACTATGGCAGATTTTGATATATCAGAGATTTTCTCCATATCAGGAATACCCAATTCATCGGCAATTACTGCAAGTCCCACTTTAGAACCTAGATTATCATGATACACTGCATCAAAAACCAAGTTTTGCTTTTCTAATTTTTGTATACTACCCATTTCATGCTCAAAGATGGTCAAGTTTTGTACTGCCTTTTTGATTTCTTTTTCATTATTACCATTTCGTCGTATTGTCAGAAAATCAGATATTGGTATATTCATGATGCTTCCTCGTACTCGAAGTCCAGGATACGATTGTCTTATTGCCTCATCGATTACACTCTCATCAATCTTTTTGGCATCAGACTGCATTGCTTTTTCCATGGATTGGTATAAAATATTGATGACAGAGCGTACATTTCTAAACTCTGTAAATTCATCATACAATATCCGGATTTGTCCTTCTAATTCCTGCTGTGCATCTGGGACAAATTTATTATTCTTATCTGCATGTTGTATGTATTCTGTAACAATTTCTGCAAGTTCGTCTCTAGAGTTTGATCCTGCAAGGTCTATCTTATAATTTGCCTTTTCTAGTCTATCAAATACAGATGGATTGACATTTTGTATCTCCAGATAACCAGACGGTGTTGATATCAATAGTAATACTGATGCAGGAAGATGTGCATTTATCACACCTTTGATAAATTCAATAGAATCTTTGTTACCATCAAGCTCATCAATCTCAAAGACAAGAACCTTTCCCAAGAATCTGTGAGTCAATCTTGATATAGATGACAACATGCCTATCAGAGTTTCTAAGTTGTGTGCTTCATCAAAAGAATTAGAGATTACATTTTTGATTAAAGCAGATTCGTGATAGTTGAATTTATGAACTAGGAATTGTCCAAGATTTTCTACAGATATGGACTGTGTTCCTTTAATGATTTCTTCGGTTTTGTCTTTTATGGTCATTCCAGTTAGCTTGTTTACAATGCTATAGCCAAGTGCTTTTTTGGCAGAGTTGTCTCCTTGTTCAGCATTTTCTCTCAAGTAATGGAGAAATTTAGTACGTAATTGTACAAAGAATTCATTATCAAATCCCTTTAGTATAGCATCATAGATTCCAGAAACCGATTTTGGCGATATTGTTGACAAATCAACATAAGAACATTCCATGTTGTATCTACCTTTTAGGCTCTTGACATGCAATGCAAGGTGTGTTTTACCAGAACCTACATCCTGCACAACTGTGATGACTCGAAAATCTCCATTATCTGCAGTTTTATTCTCAACTTTTCTATTTAGTTCCTTGATGCATTCAAGTATTGCGGTTTTTGCTTCCTTGTGTCTTTTTCCTCCAAGTATTCTTGCATCTTTTTCTGTAGGGGTTGGACTACTTGGATATGGATTAAAATCTAGATTGTATGGATACATTAGATGTTCCTCACATACCCATGAACAAGTCCACGCATGACAATACCCTCTTGCCCTCCAGAGGATAGTTCATACTTGTCATGATTATTTTCAATCAAGTTTGTAGCCATCTGATAGAATTTCTCTTTTGATAGATTTTGATTCTCACATACTTTTTCTCTGATTTTATCAAATGGGACCCATCCTATGGATGTGGATGACTCGTTTAACGAGCTATTGAACATCCCTTCAAAATCATCATTTTTTGATATGTTAGCTTGTGAGGCACATCTTTCCAGTTCCTCTTGTAACGTATCTGCATGTGCTTGTACTTTTGCTAGAGACTGATTCATACCATCTAACATGTTAAGCATCACCTTGAATTTAGGATCATTTTGTGTCAAATGTTGTACATAGTTTTCTCTAGTCCATACAAAATATGCTACTCCTTTTTTCTCAATGAAAATCTTCTCTGTTGTCTTTAATTCCTCAAGTATATTTTCACATTCTTTACCAAATATTTTTTTTAGTTCAATCTTCTTTATTCCGCCTATTCCAGAGGCATTAATTTTTTCCAGTATCTCTTCTATCACAGGCATGAATCTACAAAATTTTATTTAATATCCAAGGTGACATAGGATAACAATTTAGTGAAGATTTGTTACATTGAGTCCATTGCATTTCCGCCAGGCATAGGGCCAAATCTAATCGGTCACATTATAAGGAATATCAAGATAAGAGGCCATGCAGAATGATGATTGGGTATTCTGAATATATGATGAATTATACCTGGGGTATCTGACTGCTTTAAAATATGAAAATTTGCAAGACTAAGGGTTAAATCTTAAAAGAAATAAAACAAAATAATGGAAATAAAAGATCCCTGGAAGGACAAGCTTACTGCCGAACAATATGACATATGTAGAATGAAAGGAACTGAGCCGCCTTTTACTGGTGTATATTATGATTTTAAAGAAAAAGGAGTTTATCTGTGCCTTTGTTGTGGCACCCAACTATTTAGTTCAGAGACAAAGTTTGATTCAGGTACTGGATGGCCTAGTTTTTGGGAACCAATCTCAAACAATGTGAAAACTGAGAAGGACACCAGTTATGGAATGCTAAGAGTAGAAGTAATATGTAAAAATTGTAATGCACATCTAGGCCATGTGTTTGAGGATGGTCCAAACCCTACAGGTTTGAGATACTGCATAAATTCGGCATCTCTAAAGTTTGAAAAATAATAAGCCCTTGAGTGGTTTTGTGTACTTAGTTCCTATCCTTAAAATAGCAATAAATTAATTTTAACATGGATCGGGCCGGACATGCTACTGTACAGTTCATTTTTGCGTTCCGTTATGATATAATAGAAAATTCTTTTGTAATGTTTCCGTCAAGCCAAGAAATATTCATGAAATACGTTCCTGTTTGGTTAATTATCAGTGGCCCATACTGATTGTAGTCATACCCTAGATGTAATTCTCTACCTAGATATGCTTCATTTTTCATGTTCTCTGTGCCTACCCCAGGTGCGCAACTCGTCGCATATTGAGAACTTTGCCACATTATTTTTTGATCAGAAGTTCTGACTGTAACTGTTGGCTGATCACATCTATATCCAAATCCATTAATTCTGAATTTAAAATCTATTTCCTGCCCTATGTGATAGATGTCCTTTAGTCCAAAGGTAGTTAATTTTTCAGAAGGATCATAGCCCCATTTTAGAGAGATTAACTTCTGCAAGCTGTCTTGTCTTACACATGCAATAGATCCATCCTCCTGCTTCATCACCATGGTAAGACCAGAATTACATTTGATATTCCAAAAAACTATTCCTGCCTCTTCTTGCTTTAACGGTGGAAGCTGGTCTGTGTAAAATGTGAACGTATGATCTCCGATGTAACAACAGGAACCATACTCGACTTTGAGATCATAAGGGCCACCTGTCTTCCAGTCAGACTCGTTTGTAGGTATGCGCAAAATAAATGTCGAGTCTTGTATTGGATATGTAACTTGAGTTAGTACAATTTTTCCTTGGTTGTCAAATATTTTGGCAGTA